>CAZNVG010000004.1:30695-32363 GCA_964576475.1 uncultured Candidatus Saccharibacteria bacterium
CGAAGTTAGACCCAATAAACCCCGCTCCGCCCGTAACAAGAAGTTTCATACAACTTCTATTGTACAGTATCTATTGTGCGGCACAGAGCGACGCATGCTTGTATACTAAGATTTGTCTTCTATAAACCATGCAACCCCGGAGGGTACTTGAAGATCACCGATGTAACAGAGTTTCTAAAAAATCCTCGTAAGGCACTTTCATTTAGAAGTGTTCGCTATGTCATTTCCGGGGGGCTGTCTTTTGCAACAGAGAACATTACGTTCCTTTTTGCCTTTTATGTACTTGATTTGACGCCTGCAGTATCTAATGTGGCTAGTGTTTTAGTCGCAGTGTTGGTAAACTTCCTTGTAAGCAAGTACTTCGTTTTTAACTCAGGAACGCATGCACATTCATCGAAGAAACAAGCGGTCCTATACGGCATGCTGATTATATTCAATCTTTGCGCTAGCACACTGACTATTCGTTTTCTTATTGGTCGTGGAGTGGCGGGATATTTGGCAAAACCACTACTTGCTATAGTGATTGCGATCTGGTCGTACGCTTGCTATCGCAAATGGATATTCGCTGATTCGAACACTCAAAAATAAGATTATTTCATAACAGGAAAGAGATACCCCGTGGCAAAAAAAGCTAGTTATTTCGACATAAATAAAGGCATTCCCATCCGACAACCGCGACCATTTAAAACTTTTGTTAGTAGACTTGCTCTGCCGATACTCTCGCTGGTTTCCAGAGAACAAGCACTATCTTTGCACTTAACCCCCATCGACGACGAGAGAGTTATTATGGCGCTCAAATACGCGAAAGGAAAACTGCTTGACGTCGGCTGTGGAGCGAATAATTTCGTCCGGAGCTACCGAGGCAAAGGTGTTGGTGTCGACGTGTATCCGTGGGAGGGCAGTGACAAGGTGGTTAAAGATACTGCTAAACTTCCGTTTAAAGAGGGTGAGTTCGGCACTGTCAGTTTCCTTGCGTGCCTGAATCATATACCAAACCGAGCCGATGCTCTCCGTGAAGCTTTTCGTGTCACAAAACCAGGGGGTCGTATTATTGTTACGATGATACCTCCACTTTGGGGCAGATTTATTCATTGGCTTCGCTTCAAGAACGACCCAGACCACCAAGACCGCGACATTGATCACGACCACGAATTGCTTGGAATGCATTCCACCCACGTGCGCAGTCTTATAAAAGATGCAGGTTTTGAGATCATCGAGAGAAAGCGATTTGTTTTTGGAATTAACAGCATATTTGTGGGTCAAAAACCCAGGAAACGAAAGTAGCTATTTCTTTTCACTCAATATCGTAGATATTCGCTCGTTTAGCGATGTTATTTTGCGTTCTAAGCTTTCTGTTTTTGCGTAGAGTCTTAGAGACAAAAATAAACTAAACATAATTCCAGTTACTAGGAATACGTCAGCAATACTTAGCGGGGTGCTGTCGGTTAGGTTGCGGTCAATCAAAAACTGAAAACCACTCTTCGCAAGCAATAAGCCCGCCAGCAATACAGACCAAAAAACAATACGAAGTGCGAAACTGAATCTCTGCAACTTGCCTCCGCGGTACAGGACAATTGCCTTTGTGTATCCAAAGAACACGAAAGGAATATTCAGCAGGATCAGTATGGTATATCTACTCATGTATAAAACTCGCAAATCGATTCTTAA
>CAZNVG010000004.1:32373-44146 GCA_964576475.1 uncultured Candidatus Saccharibacteria bacterium
GGCCTTTCTTAATTGAGTAATCAGTATAGATAGCGCGAATCGGAAGCTCAATTATCTTTAGTGAGGCTTTTTTGGCCGACCACAACATCTCAGAACAGAACGCAAAATTGTTACTAGTGTACTCGATATTCTCGAGTGCTTTATGATTAAAGGCCTTTAATCCAGACTGCGAATCGGTTACCGACACACTAAAAAGTAAAAACGTAATGAATGAAAGCCCTTTGTTGCCCACGACCCTATACCACGGCATCCCTTTGCTATTTAGTAATCGACTGCCGATGACGACATCAACCGACTTATCTGAATACAACTTCTTTATCAGAGTTACGGTGTCTTTTATGTGGTGTTGACCGTCTGCATCCATAGTAACGGCGATATCTACTCCGATACTACGTGCATAGTGGAGTCCAGTCCTCGTAGCAGCACCCGCTCCCATATTAATAACGTGCGTAATAAGATGGACATTTTTATGTTTCCGGACAACGTCATTTGTTTTATCAACCGAACCGTCGTCGACAACAATAGTGATTATCGATTTTGTCTTGCCGCGAACCGTAATATTGCGCGGAATCTCACTAAGAACACGACCTATTACTGTCGACTCGTTGTAGGCAGGAATGATTATTGCAATCGCGTGCTTCATTAGTTCTTCTTTGACGGGATGACACTTCGTACGTTTCGAAGCGCACCGGCAAGTTTCCATGCCTTGGAGTTCAGAATTTCAGTAAGCTCAGTTTGCACCTTTTCAAGCTCTGCTCTCAATTTCGCACTTTCGACCTGTGCTGCTTCCACTTCTTTCTGCTTGTTCAAGATTCCTTTGTCGTGTTCTGCATTCAGCCTGTCGATCTCACGACTGACACTGTCGAGCGCGCTTGTGGTGTTTAGGGCAAATCGTACCGGCTTGGAACTTGGTGTTGCGCTGCCAATAAATTGATACGTGAATGCTTCTGTTGTGTTTAGATGTTTCATCAACTTGGGGGTAATAGCTATACCGACCCTGTCTAACTCTTTCTTCAGTATGGGTTCTGGGATTGTTCGTACCGTGTTATTTGTTTGCGAAACCTGAAAGCCCGCCGCACTGAGCACTCTTTCAACCTCTACGGCATCGTAAAAATGCAAATGTGTACGATCTAGCAGCCCCCAGTCTTTATATTCAAATCTACCGAGTAGTAGATCAATCCTAGTCGTAACGTTTGCCATATTGGGAATAGAAAAGAGTAGTGTTCCTTTTGGATTAAGCAGGCCTTTAAGTTTTTTTAGGCTACTTACCGGATCAATGAGGTGCTCTATGACATCTGCCATGATGATCACGTCAAATTTACCCAGGTCAGATAGCTCATCTTTTTCTATGTTCCGCACATATGCTGCGCTCAAGTTTTTCTTGGCAAGCTTGACGTCATCTTTATCTATATCTATTCCTGTTACTGTGACATGTTTTTGTTTGGCTAGTTCCTTACCCAGCCTTCCACTACTACATCCCACATCTAATACAGTAGCGTTTTTAGGCACCATATCGAATAGCTTCACCCATGCATCATTTTCACCGAACAGAGAAAGGTCATTCTTAGAATATACTGACATTGAGGCTATTCCTTTATCTGAATTATATCATCAAGAACTACTAAGCCCGCTGTCTCTTCTGGTCGTGAGACATCAAAAGTCAGCGCCTTCTCTTGCCAATCGTGAACACCTAGACCGTCTGCATGACCCACAGCACAGGTTAATGTGTATCTTCCGGACTTTAGTATGTTTGGTATTTTAAACTCTACTACTTTGGATGATTTCGCACTAAAACTTCCTGTTGGAACCTTTTTCCATTTGGTGTTTGTATCAAAAATATGATGGTTGTCTAGATCTTTGATAATCAAGCCTGGGATTGGTTCTTCGACAGTTTTCTTTGCAGTCAGTTTATATGAAACTGTGATTATTTTTTTGCCAACCTTTAAGTCTATGTCGCCAATCTCTAGACTTCTGTCACCCCAGCGATTCTTCTGCCGCTCTTGCTGTTGTGCCTCTACGTTGAAAAGCTGTATATAATCGTTTGCGACAACATCAGGATCGCCGCTCGATACAATCTTGCCGCCCTCAATCATGACAGCTCTATCACAATACTCTTTGATGGCTCCCATGTCGTGTGAAATGAAGATCACGGTTTTGGTCGACTGTTTTATCTCTTTGAACTTTCTAAAACACTTGCGCTGAAAATCCGCATCGCCTACTGCGAGAACTTCGTCTATCAGAAGGATTTCATTATGTGCCTGCATTGCGATAGAGAAAGCTAGACGAACTTGCATGCCCGACGAGTAGTTTTTCAGCTTTGTGTCCATGAACTTTTCAAGTTCTGCGAAGCTGACTATTTCGTCATATTTTGCTTCAACTTCTTTCCTTGTTAGTCCCAAAATTGCACCATTCAAATAGACATTCTCGCGACCCGAAAGCTCGGGATTGAAGCCGATACCAAGCTCAATAAACGGAGTAAGTTCGCCGTTTACTGTTATCGAGCCTTGTGTTGGCTGATAAATACCCGCAATCAATTTTAATAGAGTGCTCTTACCACTACCGTTTCGGCCAACGACACCAAAGAACTCGCCTTTCTTAACTTCGATATCTATACCCCGAAGCGCATGGAAACGCTCATGAGAACTTGGTCTCAGTATATTGAGTGCCTTTTCCTTGAGAGAATTCCTTCGCTCATGCGGTATGACAAAGTCTTTGTGTAGCCCTTCGATCTTTAGTGCGTAGTCGTCGTCCATGCTATAACTCCTCTGCGAAATTCTTCGAACTTCGCCTAAAGTACCATGCTGCGAATACTGCTAAGACAAAGATACTTACTAGTGGTACGAGGTGTCCTAGTCGATAGTGCTGTAGTAGCTGCCCTCCGGTAATTGTTTGCTTCGTCACGATTAGGTATCGAGCATCCTGAACGATCTGCGCTAGGGGGCTTAACATTATAAGTTTTGCAATACGGAGTGGTGGTAGATCCATGGTATATATGAGCGGAGTAGCGTAGAACAGGGCTTGCAGAACAACTTCCCATATGTGACTAAAATCTCGGAACTTTACGAATAGCGCAGCGAGAATAAACGATATCGAAAGACATAAGACAACAAGTTCCAGCAGTAAGAGTGGGAGGATTAACCAGCCCAGAGGATGGAAGGGAACGCGCAGTATAACCATAAATACCGCAACGACAATCATATTGAAAAAGAAGTTTACGAATGCAGATATATTAGTACTGAAGACGATGGTGTACTTGGGGATTGATACTTTGCGTATCAGATCTCCGCGTCCTGTTATAGCATTCATACCAGATACAGTTGCCTCAACAAAAAATGTCCAAATTACTATGCCGAGCAGTAAATAGACCGCGTAAAACTCGACCTTGTTTCCGAGCTTTATGATTCTAGTAAACACAACAAACAACACGCCAAACATAAATAATGGTCGTAGCAGTGACCATAAATAGCCAAGCACCGAACCTTGATAACGCAGCTTAAAGTCACTGACAACGAGCTCACGGATTAGGCTAATGTTGCTCGGACGGAAAAAACGACTAATTGCCTGCATTTTTGGCAACCTCGGTATAGAAGTCATCAACCTTCGGCATAATGACATCCCATTGATAGTTCTCAGCAGTCTTCTTAGCAGCTTTACCGAGTTTTGTTCTGAGTGCTTTGTCGCCCAATAGCTTCTTTATGGCTGCAGCAAGCTGTTCGCTGTTATCTTGATCGACCATAATACAATTTACGCCATCTTTACAAAAGTCTCGGTTGCCGTGCGCGTCAGTACATATAACGGCGGCGCCTGTCGACATGGCCTCTAGTAGTGGTAGGCAAAACCCTTCATGACGAGATGTTTGAATAAAAATGGCGCATTCGTTGTACAGCGTGTTAACCTCTTCGTTTGAAGGTGTCACAATATATTCAATTCTGTCATCTTTCTTCTTCAGCTCAGGCTCGCTACCAAAAAGTTTTAGGGTGGGCCTGTCGTCGCCAAGAGACTTCCATGCTTCAAGCGTCATAGCAAGATTCTTCTGGAAGAAAGATCTGCCTACTGCCAAGATTGTCGTATCGTCTCGCTCAACACCTTTAAGCTGCTTATATGTATCATCGTCGTATCCACATGGTATCGCTGTCGCCTTTAGACCAAATGATTGAATTTCCTCAAGGTTATATTGTGATGTAGTCATGTTTTTAAATTCTTTTCGATAGCAGGAAGTAACCGCTGCCTGAGAAACAACATCGTCGGGATAGAACCATGTTTCAATTTCTTGAATGAAATAAACCGGTATACCTTTTATGACAGAAGAGAGCCAAACAGGGAACGCCGTCTCCCACCACGTGGCAACCTTAATAGCTTCTTCGTTACCTAGCGCTGTTGTCATGCGATCATAGTTTTTGAATGTTCTCATTCTCACTTCGGGATCCAACTCCCATGGGCAGTCGTGATGATCTAGTCCCCAGATCTCTACACTGTACTTGTCCTTTGGTAGCTTATTAGCGTGTTCGAATACTATTCGTATTCCTCCGCTCCAGCCAAGTGTTTGTAGTACATAGATAACTCGTATTTTGCCGTCTTTATCTCTGACGTTTCTGTTGTCCAGGAATGATCCCCATTTCTTCCAGAAGTAGTCGATAGATTTCTGTTCTCTCTCTGAAATGGTTTTGTTCTTATGTCGAGTGGCCGACTCTACGTGCGTGAGTACTGAAGAAGGAAAATACAGGCTTCGATATCCTGCCTTCCAACCACGCAGACACCAATCCATGTCTTCAAAAGCAAATGCAAATCCCTCATCGAGTATGCCAACGTAGTTTATAAACTCTCGCTTCACATACATAACAGCGCCAGTAACACCTATGCAGTACTGTGGTACATTTGCTGGGCCATAGTTTGCTTCTTGAAAACGATAGTAGTGGTCGAAGAATTCTGGCGACTCGGTATTTCTGTGGCTCCCAGCACTCTGAATCCTTCCGTCGGGGTAGAGAAGTTTCGGTCCAACTATGCCGACATCAGTACCAAACTCGTAAGCACCGTACTGTAGAGCTTCAAACCATCCTTCGTGGGCTACAATATCGCTGTTAACTAGCACGACATCCCGTTTTTCGTCGACTTCCTTAAGGCCCGAATTAACCGCTATCGCAAACCCGCCATTTTCTTCTCGAAATACAACGCGCACTTGCTCGTTCTCGAGTTTCCGTAGTTCTTCACGGTTTTCTTCTTCGCAATAATCATCAACTACGATAATGTCTACTATCTTAGGATCTGTTGTTGCTTGCAGACTCTCGAGACACGGAATAAGCACGTTGAGGTCGTTATAGCTGGGAATAACTATAGTTGTTGGTCGGAGTTTATGTCTTGCCCACTCTGTAATGTCGCTAGGATTAACTCCGCTTACTAATCCATTAGGAAAAGCTAGGTTTCCTCCAATATTTCGATCAATCCTTAGGAATGTCTGTTTTAATTTGCGCGCTGTTGCGCGTAATCCGTTTTCTTTTACGTAGTTTATAAATAATTCCAGTATACGAATCGGGCTTTTGCCGCGATAGAAGTCTGAGAAATGCCCGGTGAGTATGCGCTTTAGGGAGCGAAGTCCGACTCTAATAACTATAAATATCTTTTTCATCAATTCCTTTGCAGTTGTATGCGGACAATTATACCATTAGCTCATGACCATCGCTATTGATGCACGCGAACTAAGAACAACGTCTGGACGATATGTTGAACGACTTTTGCATTATCTGCAAGATGTTGACAGTGAGAATAAATACCTCGTTCTATTGAAACCAAGCGACTTTGATGGCTGGAACGCAAAGAATCCAAACTTTGAAAAAGTATTATGCCCGCACAAAGAATTTACTTTTGCCGAACAGGTGGCGTTTAAACGACAGCTAGACTCACTTAAGCCTGATTTAGTGCATTTTACGTTTGTACAGCAGCCCGCATTTTATAACGGCTTAGTCGTTACCACGATGCAGGACCTCACCACGCTGCGGTTTCGTAACCGCTCCAAAAACGCCATAGTCTTTTGGCTTAAACTACAGGTTTATAAATGGCTCAATAAGCGTGTCGCCCGTAAATCAAAACTACTCATTACACCCACTGAGTATGTTCGTAGGGACGTCGCAAACTACACAGGTGTGTCGACCTCAAAAATTACAGCAACACTGGAGTCTGCCGACGCCATCAATGATGCACCGGAGATCGTACCTGGCGTTAGTGAGGGTCGGTATTTGTTATATGTAGGGCGTCCAGCGGAAAACAAAAATCTTTCTCGTCTTGTAGAGGCGTTCGCAATACTTCAGAAGAACCACAAGGATTTGCAGCTTGTATTTGCTGGAAAATTAAATAAGTCATACCACATGCTTCAAAACGAGGTTCAAGCTCGTGGAGTGTCCGGTGTCGTGTTCACAGATTTTGTTAGTGAAGGTCAGTTGAGATGGTTGTACGAAAACTGCGCAGTGTATGTATTCCCAAGCCTTAGTGAGGGATTTGGGTTACCGGGGTTAGAAGCAATGATACATGGTGCTCCTGTCGTCAGCAGTAACGCAACTTGCTTGCCAGAGGTACTGGGGGAGGCGGCTCGCTACTTCAACCCCTACGACACAACTGCTATAGCTCGGGCGATTGAAGATGTACTAGAATCAAATAAATTAAGAAATTCACTTATTCACGCTGGTCTTGCTCAAACCAAGAAATATTCGTGGCGAAGAATGGCAGAACAAACCTTGGGTGTGTATAAAAAAGCTTTGAAGTAGTCTAGTCTTCTTCGTCGGTTTCTATGTCTTGTGTGGTAGTTTCGAGAACAACATGACGGCTCATACCCTCACCCTCAGAAGCGCTTGCAACCGATGCGTGATCTCCTACTGTTTTGTGAACCACTCTTCGATCGGCGGCGTTCATAGGGGGTAGATGCTTTTGTTTGCCTGTTTCTATAACTTCAGCGATCCATTCATTGACCTGATGTATGAGACGCTCTTGACGTTGCTTTTTATAGTCTGCGACATCAAGATTGACACGATAGTGTTCAAAGTCCTTGTTCTTAAGCGCTGTACTCACCAAAGACTGCATAGCCCTCATCGTTTCTCCTCTTTGGCCAATCAAAAATCCATTTAAATACGTAGATGGTATGGAGAGTTCGATGACTTCATCTTCATGGGTTGCATATACATCGCAATTTAATCCAAAAAAAGACAGTATATCCTCGATGTACTGTTTAGCATAGCTGATAGCTTCTTCCATGTTACCCCTTTCTTTTTTTCTTGGCTTTCTTTGGGGTTGTGGTTGATTTTACTTTCTTTATGTCTTTGGGTGTGTCTGCAATAACAGCCATTTCTTGAGCGTCTTTACCAAGGATTCTTGACTGCTGTATATAGGCGACCACCCCACTTGTTAGCCAATAGAGTGGTAGGGCGGAGGGAAGACTCAGTGAAATGAAAAGGATCATTGCAGGGATCATGAGGAGCGTAAGCCTACTGACTGCAGCATTCATTTCTGCCTGGTCTGCTTGCTTTCCTTGTGTGCTCTCTCGCAAGATCTGTCGTATATTCCTAGATTCTCCTTGATTTGGAGTGAGCTGTTTTGATTGGAAGTACTGTACCGCTGCGCTTGCGATGGCAATCAATAGTGCCGGAAGGTATCTCACGCCATCCTTCAGTGCTGCTTGCTTCATATCGACTACACCGAAAAGCGTCGCATCAAACTTTGTTATGTCTGCTTGCAGCTCTTTCAAATAACCTAACTGCTTAACAGGTTCGTAGGCGAAGTTAATGATACTGTTTGGATCATCTATTACACGTCGTAGTCCAACATATAAACCAATCAGGATAGGGAGCTGTAGAAGAATTATCCCTATAGAAGAGAAGGGGTTGATTTCTCGCTCACGGTACAACTCCATTGTGAGTTTTGATTCGAGTTGTCTGTCGCCCTTGGCTTCTTTCTTAATACGAGTCAGCTCGGGCTGTAGCTCACGCATCGCCTTTGTGTGATGTAGTTGTTTTTTTAGTAGCGGCCACAAAAGTATTCTCACGAGTATCGTGAAAACAATAATTCCAAGCCCTAGATTGTGTCCCGGCAGGGCGGACAGCACCAGAACAAGGATATTGAAAATGGGTTTAACTATCAGTGTATCGAACATATTCGAGGTAAATCATACCATAATTACAGGTTGGTTTCTATTGAGTCGTCGCTGTTTTTATATATATCACCACGTTTTAGTAATCCAATAACAAGCTTCTCAAGATCTTTGTGGGGCATAGTCGCCGCCTGATTGTCGTAGACGAGGATTGCAAAATCATGTCGAGGCAAGATGCTTGTGCTGTGTATGCGGATTATTTCGTATATTCTTCGTCTGATTCGGTTTCTCTCAGGAGAAGACTTAGCGACTTTCTTAGCGACGACTACTGACACACGAAAGTTTTCACGCTTTTTATTCTCCACAACTCTCAGCGCTAGAAAGAAGCTTCGAACTGTTTTTCCACGCCTAAAAAGGTAGTTAAGACTACCGTATCCGTGAAAACGAAAACCATGGTTTATCATGGTTTTAATAGTATCACTATAGAGCGAGGACGCTTTAGTGGCTTAACCGAACGCGACCTTTTAGGCGTCGAGCCTTTAGGACTGCGCGACCGCCAGCAGAACTCATTCGAGCTCGAAAACCGTGTTCACGTTTGCGTTGTTTGACTTTTGGTTGATATGTACGCTTTGGCATATTCAATAAGACTACCTGAAATTACAGATTGAATCAATGCCCTATATTGGGGTGAGTGCTTTTAGACACTTCCCTACTTCTCCACAGACAAAATAGAGTTATCCACAGTTTAACAGGGGTCGTTATTTTTTGTGTATAACCTTACATCTGTTCGACTTATCGGCAAAAAACATGAAAAACTATGTGGAAAAGTTCTCTTCCCCACTGTAATATGTGTGTATACAAACAACCAGGTGAGTGGATGTAACGGGGTATATAGGTTATGGGTGACAAGGTTTGGCAGGCAGTATTAGGGGAAATTGAACTCTCAGTATCTAAGGGGAGTTATATTACGTGGTTTAAAAACACCCAGCTATTAGACCATGACGACTCTACGGTTATCATTGGTGTTCCTAATATCTTTGCTAAACAACAACTGGAAGTTAAGTTCAACAGTCTCATTTCTGAAATCCTAAAAAGAAATGGCCTCCCCTCCTCCAGTATTCAGTACAAAATACACTCCTCTCTCACCACAAAGCGAGCGGCTCCTAAAGAAGGGCTTCTCTCCGAGATGAAACAGAAACAATCCCCTACCCCAGCTCACACATCCGGCTATTCGAGTCGTAAACCTCTGCGTCAAGGCTTGAACGAGAAGTATACTTTTGAATCATTTATTGTAGGTTCAGGTAATGAGCTTGCCTATGCTGCATGCCAGGCAATCGTTAAGTCGCCTGGTTCTAAATACAATCCATTGTTTGTATACGGTGGTGTTGGTTTAGGAAAAACCCATCTCATACAGGCTGTTGGCAATGCGGTCGCTGCGAATAATCCCGAAGCTAAGGTTGTCTATATAAGTAGTGAAACTTTTGTACAGGAGTTCTTGGACAGTATTCGCTCTAAACGAAGCTCATTCACAGAAAGATACCGTCATGCAGATGTCTTGATTGTTGATGATATGCAGTTTATTGCAGGTAAAGAAAAGACTCAGGAGGAGTTTTTCCATACCTTCAACGCACTACATCAAGCAAATAAACAAATTATCATAAGTAGCGATAAGCCCCCGAAGTCGATACCGACACTAGAGGAAAGGCTTCGATCTCGTTTTGAGTGGGGTATGACAATTGATATTCAACCCCCTGATTTTGAGACACGTTGTGCCATTATTCAGACTAAGGCACAGGCTCACAACATCAATCTGACACAAGATGTCATGGAGTATCTTGCAACACACATACAAACAAACATTCGAGAGCTTGAGGGTGGCCTTAATCAACTACTGGCTTTCTGCGAAATGCGTGGAATTGAACCTGACATAGAAACAGCTATGGGTCTTATGAGCAATGTTCGATCTAGACCAAAGCATGTGACACCCAAACAAATCATCGAACGCACTGCGCGACACTTCCAAATAGACATCAGCGAAATTGTAGGACCAAAACGAGACAAAGACATAGTAGTACCTCGTCAAATTGCCATGTACTTACTGCGGAGTGAGTTGCATCTAAGTTTTCCTAAGGTTGCTCATGAGTTGGGACGCAAGGATCACACAACAGCGATTCATTCTATTGAAAAAATAGAACGCGCAATGAGACTTGATCAAATAACGCGTGAACATATCAATCAAATTAAGGATCGATTGTATGCGTAAAAAATGTGTACAACTATTAGTAAAAGTCGTGCAGATCTTGGGAAAAGTACCCACAGTTACACACAGGAGCCAAAAGTTTTGTTTTGGTTTTGTGGGTTATACAAAAAGTGTTCACAATTCTGTGCACAGAATCTACCAATCTATGCACAGTGATTTTTCAAAATTAACTGATGTGCTCTATATGTTATACACATTGTCCACACCCCCTACTATTACTACTATATATATTAAGAGAGGAATAAAATGAAGTTAGCTGTCACACAGGAAAACCTTTCAAAGGCTTTAGGATTAGTAAGTAGAGTAGCTGGTGGATCAAAGACCTCCCTACCAGTTTTACAGAACGTATTAGTTACGGCTGAGAAGAATTCACTCAAGCTTTCTGCTACAAACCTAGAGATCGCAATACGTCTAACTGTTGGTGCGAAAGTAGAGAAAGAAGGTTCTATCACCGTCCCTGCCCGACTTACTCAGGATTTTATTGCTAGCCTACCGAGCGGAACTATCGATCTTACATTAGATGCGACGAGACTAGAGGTTGTTACTGACAACTACAAGTCGGTCATAAATGGCGTACCTGCAGACGAATTCCCGGCCATTCCCGAGGTGAAGAATGATAACCAGTTCTCTCTCGAGGCAAGTCTCCTTAAGAACGCTATTAGTCAGGTTGTTATAGCTGCGTCACATGACGAGACGAGGCCCGTGCTCACCGGTTTGTGGCTTCACTCACACAACAAAGAGTTGTTTCTTGTAGCTACCGACAGCTACCGTTTGGCTGAGCGATGTCTCGGACCAATCGATCAAGAGGTTAGCCTGCTTATACCAGTCACTGCTATGCAGGATGTTATTCGTGTACTTGGTGATGCTGACGAAGAGGTTGTTATACAGTTCGATGAGCAACAAGTTAGCTTTAAAACAGGTAGTGTTGAGCTAACTAGTCGTCTAATCGATGGGAACTATCCTGACTACAGACAGCTTCTACCGAAACAGGCCTCAGTGTCTGCGACGCTCAGTCGACATGACCTTATTAGTATTACGAAAGTATCTAGTCTGTTTGCTCGAGAATCTGCGGGTAGCGTTACGCTGGAGGTTGATGAGGCTGAGCAAATAGTAAGTATTCGCTCTGTCGCCAGCCAAGTAGGAGAAAACAGCGCAAAGGCTCCTGCGAAAGCTGTTGGTGATATTGAAGTAGCACTGAACTCGCGCTATATGCTTGATGCACTCAATGTTATCGAGGAAGCAGAGGTTGAGTTTTCTAGTGATGGCAAAACAAGTCCTTGTATCATTAAGCCGGCTGGAAAGAATGCTACGAAATATACGCATCTCATTATGCCGCTACGAAGTTAATTAGATTACCAGTGATAGGATAGTTAAATGGTAATCTCGTCACTTCAACTGACAGGCTTTAGATCATATGTTGAGAACGAGTTTGAGCTAAGTAG
>CAZNVG010000004.1:44156-62763 GCA_964576475.1 uncultured Candidatus Saccharibacteria bacterium
TCACGATTGTAGTGGGTCCGAACGCGAGTGGAAAAACAAACCTACTCGAAGCGTTGTTGGTGTTGGCAAAAGGAAAATCTTACAGAGCCGACACTGTAGATCTTGTACACCACGACACCCTGCAAGCCCGATTAGCACTATCGTCGCCAACACAAGACAGAGTTGTGGTTATAGATAGATCTGGCGAGAAACTAGTGAGAGAGTTAAGTGTTGATGGTGTCGTGAAAAGTCGTTGGCGTAAAGAAGATGATCTTCCGGTTGTATTATTCGAACCTGAACACATGCGAATGGTAGCAGGATCGCCAACGCTCAGGAGAGCTTATATAGACGGTATATTAGAAACGACAGTCAGTGGGTACAAAACTGCCCTATCTCGCTACACGCGCTGTCTCACGCAGCGTAACAGCCTCCTGAAACACCAACGAGCATCCGACCAGCAGTTGTTTGTCTGGGATATTAAATTAGCTGAGTATGCTTTAGAGATTGTTACTTGGCGTAAAAGAGTTAGCGAGAAAATAAATGAGCGTATTGGAGACTATTACGCACAAATTGCTGGAACCCATGCACCAATATCTCTTTCTTACTCGGTTGCAGTAGCTGTTGAAAACTACCAATCAGCACTATTGGCGGCTCTTCACAAAACTCACGACACAGATAGAATGCGCGGTTTTACAGGTGTGGGTCCACATAGAGACGATATTCAACTCCTGCTCAACGATCAACCCGCCGCAGCATCAGCGTCGCGTGGTGAGTCACGCAGTATAATTCTTAGTCTTAAGTTAAGTGAGATGAGTCTACTCGAAGAGGCGTACAACCAAAAGCCATTGTTTCTGCTAGATGATGTATTTAGCGAGTTAGACCAAGACCGCCAGAAAGCTCTGGCGAAAGCTCTTGCAGGTAGTCAAACAGTATTAACTACAACAAACGCGGATACGTGGGTTCGCTTCAAGAGTGGTCATTTTGAGACGATTTTACTTGGCTAGTTTTTGAAAACCCACTGCTTGTAGACTTGGTTGGGGTCTCCACCAGCCTGTTTGATTGCTGTATTAGTATCAGCATAGACACCTTCGGATTCGGCGCCGTTTACAGTAATCGTGGCCCGGCTTGCTACAGGATCATAACGCAGCACCCCATTAGGAATAGGCACTTCATCAGTTTCAAATACGACAACAGGAAGATCTTTGATGTCTGCAACCTCGGAGTCGCTCTTTGCGGCTACGAACAACTGACCATCGTCAGTCGAAACTAATAATCTTTGACCACTCGGAATTATCGCCCGAATACCTGAGGACAGTACGCGATCATCACCCAGTAGCTGCACGAGAGTTGACTCACCGTCTTTGGCGAATAATGCAAATCTCTCAGGGCTTGCAGTGTTTTTAATGAAGCCGATCGTTTGGATAGTGTTTTGGAGTAGTGGTATGTTGCCGGCTAATACCCCGCCCTCATATGATTTCGGCTTTGCTTTATCAGTAAGTTCCATTGAGTACAGTATCGCGCCCCGTTGTGGTTCTTTGTTCTTCGTCTCCTCTGTTGTGCGTGATGAATAGTACAGTTTGCCTGCTACGACCGAGGCGCTCACAACATTTGATGCTTTTTCTTCAGAAGACTGTGTTGTGACACCGATTCGACGAAGAGTGTTGCCTTCTATGATGTAAGACTGATTTGAGTCTGCGTAGATGAAATTGTAAACACTGGGTTGCTGGGCGAGTATTTCGCGATGATTTGTTTCCGAAACAGACACCTGCATTCCGTTAGTTTTGCTACACAATAGAATTAAATCTCCCTGTTCGCTCCAGCCTCCACCTCGCACGACTGCCCCCTGTTCACTGCAGCGAGCTGCCGACACCTTTTCGTCTGATACAGAGAACACCCACCAAGTGTCAGGGTTCGTTATGTCGACCTCCTCGAATAGACTGCTTGTAGCACCAGGACGTACTGTTTTAATGAGTAATTTATCCGCAGCGGTATTCCATCGAACATCAAGTGCATCAGGAATTGGAAAGTCTTTTGTGATTGATTTACTTGTTTGTGAGCTCATATCAAAGCTTGCCACTGCCGATCCGGTAAAGAAGCGTATTTCGGAGCTAGGGGTGACCGCTGGATAGAGGAAATTTGTTGCGATTGAAGAGTATACATTATATTTTTCTGCGTTAATTGTTTTGCGTTTCGTTAGAAAAAACAGACCAGCAAATATCATACAAACTATGAAGATAACGAGAATGACCATTTGATTTCGCTTATTCAAAACACCCCCCTTTAGTACCAGTTATGACTGTTATGCCAGATAATTGCTTTACACGGTGATTGGTAGCGTCCCTTGATGTATTTTAACCCCCACTTAATCTGTGTCTCAGGGTTTGTCAGGTAATCAGCACCCTCATTACTCATCTTGCTCCCCGGAAGTGCCTGAGGTATGCCATAGGCGCTCGATGTTGGGTTGTCGGCTTTTTCGTTCCAGCCAGACTCACGAACAAACAGGTCATACAGACACATCCACTCATTTCCCTTATCCCAACCATAAAACGCCGCTAGATTCTTACCAATCAATACATTTCCGGCGCGTGCTTTGTTTATGCCAGGAAATTGATCGGTGTAGGTCGTTTTTAATCTCGGTAGTGTCGATGGGTCTATGAAACCCACGTCTGTAGATATATTAAGAGGCACGGCAGTATCCGGTCCCGTCTCACCAGGACACTTGACTGGCTGTGTGCTTGTTGAACCAACAGGGTTCTGTCCGATTGCCAATTGAAATTCTTTATAATTCTTCTCAAATTTTTCGATAACACCTGATCGAGGTGGATCGTTTCTTGGTATGGTGCCGTATGTTGTTAGGATCTCGATAATATGCTGGATGGTGTCCCAAGCTGTGTTTGAGCGAGAAGCAACACCAGCATCAACTATTGCACCCATAATAATCGCTGTGTCGAAATAAAATTCACCATGTGGCGGGAAGTCGACACCAGTAAGTTCTTTGAAGCGAGCGATGGTGGTTGTTGAGTAATTCCCGTGATAATCTCCCGGCCCCGACCACTGATCAAGCTGCATCGGCCCACTGGCTCCAATCTCGTTAACATTTTGGTATTGTGGCGGCAACATGACCTTTCCACCATCCTCTAAATACGAATGCTGTTTTACGAACTCGTTCGTGAAGGTCTGTACATTCCAGTACGTAGCAGATTCCTGATAGCTTTGCGCTGCTAATACACCTGCTGGGACGCCTGTTAGGTTGCTTGCCTTGATGAAGAGCTTCTTAAACTCGTCCGACCCACCCATGGCCGTCTGAATACCTCCACCAATCGCACCATTTGGGTCTGTGACAGTCTGCCCGCTTGCATCTGTCAGTGTGGTGATCTGCTGGTTGACTGCAGATTGGTTAACAACGCCCGTAAAGTCACGAGCTGCCTGGACGCGCAACAGAGCTTCTTCCATGCGAGCGCGCGGCAATGCGCCACTATTTAAATCGGCTACAAGCTTATCGAGTACTGCTCCGACCTTGTCGTAGCCGACAAACAAAGCCATGTCATTGCCGGCTTGTATGGCTAACGACGCAGCTTCAGGCAATCCGTAGCGGTCAGTGATAGCTTTCATTGAACCTAGGTCATCGGTGATAGTTAGGCCGTTAAAACCATATTCACCTCGCAACAAATCGATTGTCGGTTTACTGATACTTGTCGGCACATTGGGTGCTGTAAGTCCCGGTACATCGAGATGGCCCACCATAACTCCACTGGGTCCATTTTTCATCACATTTGTATACGGCACAAGATCACTTAGTTTCATTTGTGCTAGAGGAGGCGTACTGACAGCACCAGAGTGTGAGTCGCCTGTTGAATGGCCATGGCCTGGGAAATGTTTGAATACAGGTAAGATCTTTTTCGATCGGAGTCCAGCAGCAAAGGCATTGGCTTTTGCGGTGACTATAAGTGGGTTGTTTGAGAATGAGCGGTCACCGATAACTCCATTATTTGGTTGATCTGAGACATCAACTACCGGAGCGAAGTCTACATTAATACCAATATTTGCCATGATCGCGGCCCGCAGTGTTGCCTGAGCAGTGACATCAGCATCACTCATTGATCCCATAGTCCGAGCGCTAGGCATACTGCCGTATTTGGTATCTAATTTTTGGACTCTTCCACCCTCTTCGTCGACACCAAGCAGCGGCATAGGTACGGTGGTTTGCTTGAGGGCACGAATAGCCGTGTCGTTGACTGCCATTGCGTCATTGCCGAGGAAAATACCGCCGACGTGTTGTGCTGCTAGGAGTGTTGCTTGGTTTTGGTCGTCTGCACGAACAAATAACAGTTGCGCGAGCTTACCACGGTCGTCGGTAGGAAAGCCGATTTCGACCGGAAGGTTATCTGATTCCCCTGTTTCCGATACTAGACATTCAGCAGTTGGATCATAGTACTCAGTTCCCTTTCTAAGTGCATCAAGAGCAGACTGTTTAAAAGCAAAACTCTGTAGTGGCACTGCTATATATGCGATGTATACGGCCAACAGAAATAGCAGCGAGAATCGTGATGTATAAGTTCGCAACTTACTCATGGCGTGTACCACTGCAATCTAAACTCAGCATTAATATCAACATGGAAGTGGTTTGCGTGGCCTTCTATACACTTCGCACCTTTCAGTGGAGTACCTTTGGAAACTGCATAAGCTTTAATTGCGTCCAGTGACCCATCACCCGGATCACACCACCAGATGTTACGAATAACACCAGTGTCGATAAACATTTTACCCAATGTGATTGTGGCCTCTGTACTATACGAGCCCTTGGTATGGTCTGCTCCTCTAATCTGTCCGTTGGCGTCTAGGTCAACCGCCACACCCCAGTTATGGCTCTTATGTCCAGAGGCGTTTAAGTCACCGATATCCAAGTAGGACTTGCCGGGGTAGACTTTTGAGTAGGCCATTCCTACTGTGTATAGAACACAAACCAACTGCTTACTACCATAGCGTCGAGCCTGAGTTGAGTAGATGTGATACTCGTTATTTGGAGCGGTAGGCATTTTGAAATATCCCGCCAATGTTGGGTGTGCCTCTAGGTTTTCAGGGCACGTTACGCTCCCCACCGTCACTGGATTGCCAATATCGCCACCTGGAGTTGGAGCTACGTCATCACTCTCAGGAGTAATTTCACTCAGATCGTTAAGGTGATCGAGGGTGTTCTCGTAGCGTTTACTGAGCCTCCAACGGAACACGAGATCTCCCTCAGTTGGGTTGTTGGGTCCAAGGTTTTCAGGAGAGCAAATACCGTCATCAGCGACAACATCACCAGATTTATCTCTCACAATAGCCTCTTCGGCGAGCAGAGAGCCGATACTCCCCCCAGTCTTCTCTGGATCGAAACATTTTCCATATTTTTCTTCAATTGCATCAAGGTTCTTGTTCTTCAATGCTATCTCGTTGTTAACAAATTGATACGGAGCAGTCTTGGCGAGTGCTTCTTCTCCTGGAGTCCAGGCAAACATTACAAGATGGTACGGATTAGCAGACTCTGGTGATGCTGCAAACGCCATCTTTTGGTTGCCAGAAAGTGCCAGGGCGCCAAATTGTTTAAACGAACCTGAGATTGACGACAAAAGCGACGTGAATATTTGTTGCGGTTTCTTAAGGTAGATGGACGCTTGGTTGTTGGTGTTGACCGCCACAGTGCTCAATAGTGAGCTCGGATTGGACAGCGCAAAGTATCGCTGCGACGCTGGAAGGTTTTGTTGCTCCTGGGCTAGATAGCGTTTAGTCTCAGTGGCATCAGCGACTACCTCCTCTTTGGTGAGGGGTCTACAATACTGCATCTTACGACAGAGTTCATTGCCATGAATGGCGCCCCCTGCATCCGCCTCGTTTATAAGTGCACCATCGCGACTCAAGCCATTGTAATAGGTATTCGCTCTAGCACTTACAATTGCCCTCATGAGAAGGGTGCCCGCCTCAATGATAGCCACGTCTCGCACGACTTTCGTACCGAAGTTAAGTAACTTTTTACGCAAGGTAATTTTAGCAACCTCATCCACAACGACAACGCTTGCTTCTTTGGCGGCAAACTTACCCGTAAACGCGGTAGCCATACGTTTAAATATTCCCTCTGTAGACTCCTTGACGACAATCTCAGCGCCACCCTTAGCAGCACCAGCGCCAATCTCAGAAGAACCCCCAGTAAGAAATGCAAAGGCAAGCTCAATTGCTCCAAGCCCCAACCCTACCCAGACATTTGTAAGCACTGGACATACAGTATCGGCGACAGAACTAAGTCCGTCAGAAGCTGCATTCTTACCCAACAGTGCGTTAAAGGCGGTAAACTCTCCTGTTGCTGATGCCTGAGGGTTTGGTGCGGTGTCCAAAGAAATCTGATCTACTTCACCCGATCCTCTTTGTTGAGCGATTGACCCAGAAATATCACCAAGTCTATCGTTCATTCCCTCTAGGGCGGGTCCGCTTGCCTCACCGGCAGCAGCCTGGTCTGCACCTGTACTTACCGAATAAAAACTGCGCTGCAGAGCTTTGTTGTTATTGTCAATAAGTGGCCCCGCCTTTTGGATTGAACCGTCATAGATCATGCATAGCGGAAAAGCCACTGCGTATATTGTCGAGGCATAGCCAACTCCTTTTTCTAATCCACTTTCTTTCACTAAGGTGCCTAGTTTATTGCGAATAGTAGTCGGCTCACCGTCGATAACCTCTTTGGCGCATGCCGTGTCTTTCACACAAGTGGCAACACTTTCATCAAGCTCTTTGGCGGCTTCGTTGATTTTTGCGCTCGATCCTTCTGTGGGGGGCGTCTTTATAAGTGAATTTGCCTCCTCTTGTGCAAGGCGTTTTATTTCCTCGGAGGTCTTTCCACGATAATTAGGCGCAAATCGTTTCCACCATTGAAGTTTTAGTCCCACGCTCTCGCGAACAATATCGGCCGATTTGGAGCGAATAATACTAGGACTTCCCAGGGTAGCTCGGTCCATGGCGGCAGTGATCTCTGCGTTCGCACGGATACTGTTTTGATAATTACCCAAGAATTTACCGAATTTAT
This sequence comes from uncultured Candidatus Saccharibacteria bacterium, assembly GCA_964576475.1. Taxonomy (GTDB): domain Bacteria; phylum Patescibacteriota; class Saccharimonadia; order Saccharimonadales; family CAZNVG01; genus CAZNVG01. The sequence goes on from CAZNVG010000004.1 coordinate 51,187, forward strand.
TTTCGTTGATAGCAATCTCTTGGCCGTCAATAATGATGCCTTTTATCGTGCGCTTACTGCCTAAACCGAGCGTCCTAGGCTTCTCCTCGATAATGTACTGGATCCTGTTATCTGCCTTCATGTTGGAAACGAGCTTCTCAGGACGATATTTGTCTAGCTTCCCCCAAGTGGAATCTCTAATACTCTGTTTCCAGGTTTTGACTACAGCGTCATCTGCTTCGCCTAGCGCTGCGTTTGTAGCGTTTATTTCGGCAGTACTGGCTCGATAGCTACGAGCAGTTTTTGCAAGGTTATATGTCGTAACCTGCTCTGCTACATGCGGCAACTTTAAGGCGCTTCCCACAAGCATGAGAGCGACAATTGCAATTATTGGGACAATAAACGCAGAAACGGCACTAGCGATGGCTAGACGTTTTTTGTTCAAGCGACCCTTAATCCCTTTAGCTTTTGATTGAGCGCCCTTTACCTTGTTTCGGAATCCAGGCTCTTTATTGTCTTCGCCGCGCTCCTTAGCGGCTTCGAGAGTTGCCTCGCCGCTTGAAGTGTCTGACTTCTCTGGTTTCTCAGAACCACCCGACCCCTTGTAGAACCCGCCCGAACTCGGAGCTTCCTCGCCATAATTATCAGCGATATCGTCAAAGGCTTCGTTCTCGGCATCACTTAGATCTAAATCATCATGCGAGCCGTCTGCGTCGGCCTGCGGTTTAGCGCTCTCTTCTTCTGAATCGTAGATCTGCTTACTGTCGTATGGCTTTGGCATGTTATTGGATTAGCTGGTTATATTCTACTTGCGAATTAGGCTGTTGAAGCGGAATTGTCCCCTGTTCCCCCATGGCCTGAGCTTGCTCCATTTGCTGTACGGCGGCTGGATTGGTCGTTATGAGGCTTGTCTCTGTGGGGCTGGCGGTAATTTGAATATGTACGTGATTCTGTCCGGCAAAGAATAAGCCCTGCCCTACAGGGAACTGGCTCAGTCGTTTCTTCTCTTCGCTGGTGAGCTTAAATGTTTCCGATAACACATCAACTGCGCTTGTTGATTGCTTAAGTAATATTTGCATACTGGCATTCGCAACGATGGCTCTACCCATTCGTGAACCCATGAAGTCCTCGACGTCCTGTGTGATGGTGGTAAGCCCAAGGAAATATTTTCGACAGCGTTTAGCGATACTAAACAGGAAGCTCGCTGAATCTTCATATTTCATAAGCTGCCACGCCTCGTCAACGATTAGCAGACGTTTGCGCTTGTCAGACTTAGTACGGTTCCAGATGTAATTCAATACGATATACATAGCCACCGGTCGTAATTCATCTTCGAGGTCTCGAATATTGAAGACTACCAAGGCGTTATTGATATCAACGTTGCTTTGTTGCGAGAAGATTCCGGCGAATGTGCCACTTGTGTACTTTCGCAGACGCTGTGCCAACTGGGGTCCCGTGCCACCCATGTGAAGCAATGTGTCGTAAAGGTCATTAATGGTTGGTGGTGGTGATTTATGAGTAAGCGGATCAGTCGTAATGCCGGCTTTCGCATAGGTTTCAATGAGCGCCTGGTCAAGATCGGCTTCCTCGACAGGATTAAGCGCAGGTGCGAATTGACCAGAATTATCTCCTGCCATTTGTGCCTGTGCGCCACCCATCATGAGTCGCAAGAGTCCATGTAGGGTTATGAGGTTGCTTCGAAGTGCATTATCTCCGTCCTCGGTGTCGATAACTCGAGGAAGATCGAATGGGTTGATACGTGTTTGAGAGTTTAGGCTCAGGCGCACATAAGAACCGCCCACCGCCTCACACATGCGCTGGTATTCGTTTTCTGGATCAACGATCATCACTTCGATACCGAGCATCATGCTTCGCAGCGCCTCGAGTTTCACGGTAAACGATTTACCAGCACCAGCCTTCGCGAAAACTACTGAGTTTGCGTTTTCGAGACTAAAGCGATCGAATATCACCAACCCAGAGTTATGCATATTGATTCCATAGAGAATGCCGTTTTCCTGAGAGAGATCGGCGCTTGTGAATGGGAAGCTCGTACTGACTGCGCCAGTGTTCATGTTGCGTCTAATCTGTAGTTGATCCATGAATTGTGGCACTATGGAGTTAAATCCTTGTTCCATTTGTGCTGTTGATGGCTTGCTATAAACCAATTGCTGTCCGAGGATTGATTCGATTTTATGATGTACAAAATCAAGCTCTTCCAAGCTACTTGCGTAAATATTCATATATAGGCCAAAGCGGAAGAAGCGCTCCTCACCGACCTGTAATCGATCACGAAGCTCTTCTGCGTCAAGAATGGCGGCTTGTTTGGCTGGGTCACGAACACGGCCTTTTTCTGCATCAATCTGGATGCCCGCTTCAAGCTGCGAAACTTTTTTACGAAGGTTCTCTAGCACGACTTGGCTCTCTACTGGGTAGACATACAATGAGAGATCCATCTCCTCGTCAATGTTGATGATTGGGCTGAGCCAGCCCGTATAGATCTGTCGAGGATAGCCATAAACGTAAAAGGTACGCGCATACCGTGTACCGAGCCTAAAGTTGCCGCTTTGGTATTCGAGTGAGCTAGGTGCAATAAAATCTCGAAGCGCGGTAACGCCTTTTTGGAACGCTTGCTCTACCTCTTGTTGTTCACGGAGGCGCTGTTCTTCTGCTATCTGGATGGGGTCTTTTTTTGCCATAGTCTTTTTAGGTACCTAAATTGTTATTAAGGTTTGGTTGCGGGGCTTCTCCGGGTCCTTTGCTGATAATTGGTGCCGTAAGACTGTCGAAGTTTCGTATCTGTTGACGCGTGGCGGTATCTGGGTTGTATACGTCGTAATACAGCTCAATCAACTCCTGAGTATCGAGTGGTAATGCCTGAATACCCATTTGCGTCAAACTGTTAAGGACGGCTTGTACTTGGTTGCGCAATTCAGTTTTCGCCTTCTCAAGCGTTGCTTCGTCAATGACGATTGTTTCTTGTTTCTTGTTGAAGCCAAAGACGTTTCCCACAAAGCTCTTACTCTTTTGGACTGCTTGAGCTGCTGCATTCGGTGGTGTATATGGAATTACCATATAGAATTTCTTGTCCATGATGTTGGTTTGCTGGGTCAATACTGTCATGAACTCAATATAGTCCTCCATGAGGAGTGCGAGCAGCATGTTGTCATGTTCTGAGCGAATTTTATCCAGTCGCTGCAGATAGGGTCGCATGTCTACCTTAGAACTTTTTACAAATATTTGGATAGGAAAATACAAAGAGTTTAAGAACCCTTGGTAGCTGAATTCGACAGACTCCCTTTCCTGAGGGCTCATAAGGTCGAAGTTGATTGTCTTGCACATGATGACCGAGCGGAAGCTTCCATCGTTCATAATGACAATTCCGTCACGTATTTCAGATATAAGTAAGGTGTTTTGTGTGCTATTTGGGTTCGTCTTTGCCTGTGCCTGCATCTTCGGGTCGGGTGTGTTAGGGTCGACGTTGATCTGTCCAGGAACAGGCATTTGCTGTGGAAGCGGCGCCTGAATACCAGGAATAGCTTGGCTCGCTTGCATCATTGGCGTAACAGCATATTGCTGACCAATGTGCTGTGCGTTATTAGGCGCAGCTGGAGCTGGCCCTCCTGGTTGGTTTTGATAAGGGTTTTGTTGTGGATCCATAATTGTTCTATCTATTAGCCGACGCGTCTAGTGTGCGTATCGGCAAAAGGATCAGTGAAGATTGATGACTACTTCGTCGCCATCACCGTGCACCACCCGGTCTGCCTCACGCGCAAGCACATCTACACTTAAGTCATCGCGTTGAGCTAACCCCTCCAGTTTAGCAGATTGCGGTAATGATTCGGTAGTCTCGTTTTTAGTGTTCTTTTGCTGAGTAGGGCTGCTCTTGCTCTGCCCCATAGGGCTGACAACATGCTGGCGAATATTTTCCGGATATGGGTTGTATTTTGCTTGAGGCGGGAGCGTGTACTCTGGTTCGGGTGTGGGTTGAGGAGCGGGTTGACTGAATGTTGATGCTTGCTGCTGCTGGGGAGCTATCACTGTCGGTGCGACACGGGTGTACTGTGGTACATATGGCTGAGGAACGGGCTGTTGCATCTGCTGAACTGCCTGTGAGCGTATGTCTTGAGTGGCCTGGGCTGCCAATTGATCCATCTGTAGCGCCACTCGATTATTCCGCGGATCGAGTATGTCATCTGCTGCGGTAATCTCTGTTTCAGGCACGTTCTGTGCGAATTGCTCCACGCCGACCAATCTATCTGAGTTCACGTCTGGGTGGAACATTGCGGCTTCAGGGTCGTTGACATAAGCGTTCTTGGTAGCCCAGCCTCGCGTGTCGATCGTAGAGGCTAGAATCTCGAGTCTTGATCGCACCTCGCCTTGGTCTAGGTTATTAGTGAGCTGTACTTCCACTTTTTTTGGAACGGTTATACGAACGAGCTCTTCCATTCCTGACTGATCCCATGTGCGAACTCGTGGCTTAAAGAGAAACCGCAGTCGTGCACCTAGGTATACATCGGTGGGTTGGTCGCGCTGAAAAGGAGCTGCTAAGTAGCCAAATAAGAGAATTGGCGGAATAAAAGGCACCATTAAAAGAAGATTGGACTGGCCGAGAGTAAACGCAAGCCAACCGAGAAGAATCGTGATAATAGCAAAAATGAACTGCTTAAGCGTCAGTGGCCCTAACAGTTTATCTTCGGCTTCCACATCCTGAGGTACTTTATATACAGCCATTACCAATACAAGTATCGGCTAAACGTGTAGATGGATCAAGTACTGTTTCTAGCTGTCTGATTCTTCTTCGTCATCCACTAAGCGAAGTTCAGGCCTACCACTAGTGCTTACAACACGCTCATCGCGCTTGCCGCGTCTTTGTTTTGCAGACTCTTGTCGTACTCTCTCTTTTCTTTCTGCGAAAGTTCGGTCATCAACATCGAGTAACTGCAAGAATGCCGCTAATCGTTGACCCTCATCAAGTTTTAGCTCTTTAATCCCCATTTTGTCATAGTGTTTTGAGAAGATATATCTGTTAATCAGATCTTGGAGCAGCTCTGTATGTGCATCAAACGCTTCTGGAACATACACCCTGCCTTCGTCGGCAGCTGCGCTCATCTTTTCTTGAATATAGGATTGGTACTCTCCAAATTTTCGAGCAAGCTCGCTACTAAATCGAGCTTTTGCGGCGTTTGAAATATCGGGGTTAATATCATCTAGTTGATTAACACCCTGCGACAGTATGCTCCTGAAGTCTTCTGCGATAAGTATTCCGGCTACACTTTTCTGAACAGCATTCCTTGCGTCTTGGTCAATATCTTCATGTCCGGGTGTCAGGTATTCTTTTCGAATTCCAGCCAGCCAACCGTATTGATTTCTCTCCGCTTCAAATGCTCGGTCTTCAGGAGTACGTGCAAGCTCCTCGCGCCACAACCTGTCAGCCTCAATTGATGCGAGCTTGTCTTTATCAGATTGTTGTACCTTTCGGGTTTCGACACTCGCGGCATGTTCAAAGTCTGGGTTTGTGGCTTCGAGCACCTTTCTGTTGTGTGCCTCTATTTTTCCACGTAGTCTGGCAGACTCTTTTGAAACAACCGAACGTAGTTTTCTACTCGTTTCGGCATCCAGAGTACCGCTGCGAACTGCCTGAATGGCTGCGGTAAGTGTTTGAATTTCCTTCTCTGACTTCATTCTTTCAGCTGGCAACATGATAGACAAGCGACTCTGCAAGCCGCCAATTTGCCACTGCATAAGCTCTACAGTTCTCCTACTTTCTTTGTCGGATAATGGCTTTCCTTCTTCTAGTTTTTCTGACATGGCGCCAAATTGACGAGCGTCAGCCACTATTCCATCCTTCACCATATTTCTACCTTCTTGGTGAAGTGCCTTTAATTTGCGGGATTGCGCCCCTCTAACAACATACTCAGGAGAAAGCAGCGAATATCTGTCTATGCCAGCATGACGAAGGCTGTTTACTGATTCTGTTTTGAGCTTCACTACCTTAGCGATGCGTCGTTTACCCACTACCTTGTCATTGTGCTCGAGTGCGAGTTTGCCTACACTTCGAGCTACTTTTTTTCGTCGACCAAGTGAAACTGACTCTACTCGAAGTTCACTCTCTGCTCGTTTGCTTTCTTGGCGAGCTTTCTTTTCCTGGTCTTTTTTTAGTTTCTTTTTTTGGCTTTCTTCGGCCTTTTTTGTGTATTTTGCCTGTGTGTCGGCAGTAGATTTAAGCCGTTTTTGACCGTTTTCCCGTTTCTTTTCGTCAAATTTTTCCTTGCCTTTTTTCACAAGTTCTTTTGATTTAACGGCAGTCTTTTTTGATGCAGTTTTTGCAACTCTGCCAGCTAGTTTAAGATTGCGTCCGGCGTTTTCAAGCTTTTCCTTACCAGATTCCTTCAAGACAGAAGCGACTATAGATCTGCGGGTAGGTGTTTTAGCAGACGGAGTAGCTGTTGACTCTGTTTCGGGGGCTGAGGTTACGGAAACTACTTCCTCGGTCGAGGTGGTGGCGCTTTCTCCGGTTCGCTTGAGTATAAATTTTCCTAGCTTGCGACCGACAACACCTCGTTCGCTCAGAGCTTCTCCTGCGCCACGTAGTGCCGTGTTTCCGATAGCTTTAAGCCGTTCTGCAATCTCTAGGCCATCGGCGCTCTCGTGCGCTTCTGTGTTCTGAGGAACAATAGTTTCGGGTAAAGTGGGATCGACAACAGGAACAACAGCTTCAGCTTCTGTCTCTGGTGGAGCCATATGTTCAGGTTTCTTGCTGGGAACGATTTCCATGCACTAAACATTAGCATATAATTGCTATTTTTGCAAGGGTATTTCTATTATCTAAGCAACACCATCGGGCCGATTTGGATCGGTTGCGCCACCAGCATCTGCGGGTATATTGCCCTGACCGTCACGAGCCATACGTTCATCGTACGTGCGAGCCATTCCGAGGAGACCTTCACGGGTAAGCTGACCTCCGCCAGGCCCTAATGCGACCGCGCCATCAGAACCTACCTCTTGAGCTCTTGCGGTAAGTTGTGTAGCAACATCTTGGCCTTGATCGATACCAAGAGATCGCATAGTGTCGTTGATAATAGTTTGGTTTCCACCCTTAGCGTATGGAAGCATATTCTGCATTTCTTGCAGAGCAACTGCTGCTTGCCTCTTTTGTTCACCGGTACCATTCTGGAGTCTATCAGACCAATGTGCTGCATATTCTCGGACTGTATTTTCTCTATCCTGCGCAAGTTCGTTGACGGATGAGCTTGCCCAAGTTTGATCTCGTGCGGCACCATAGTCATTCGCAGCACTATTTCCGCTAGCTTCATTTCCTATAAGACCCGCGAGGTTATTAAAGTTAGGAGCGAGATCATGCCTGCCTGCTCGCTTAGTCTCAGCATTAGCAAAGCCCGCTAATGAGCGTTGTGTTGATACGTTGCCGCCCGCTACACGACCCATTGTACTGGCCATATCCTGGAGATTTTCGTAACCAGTTCCGGTTCTAACAAGTTGCTGCGAAGCGAGAATGGATCCAGCTCCACCGAATCTACCCATGGATGACTGCCAGGCGTCTGCAGCCATAGTGGCACGAGCTTGAGCTTGTCTTTGAACTTCTGCCTCGCCAAGAGTGGGGTCGCCTTGTCGTATTTGACGAGCAAAGCGATCATTAAGTCCACGCATAGCTTCTTCTCTAGATCTGTAAGTACCAGCGTGTAATGCATCGTCATTTTGTGCGACAGTTGCAAACTTAGGATCACGCGCGAGCTCGTTGGCCGCAGCCTCGGTTTGGAGGTGTCGTGCAACTGCGCCTTTGCGACCAAGGCCATACTGACCTTTTGCGCCAGCACCAACGCCGACGCCGACAGCGTTAATTCCACGCCCAAGCGCTGTTCTATTTGATACACCCCGTCCAGCTTTGTACTCGCCACGACGTCGTGCCACGCGCTCTTCGCTTGCTTTGCGTCGTTTGTCGAGGAATCCACGGCTCTTGTCGTTTGCCATGCCGCCGAGACTTGCTACAGCTGAGCCTGCGAACTTGAATGTAGCCGGAACCAAGAAGTATGGTGCTGCCCAAGCTACAAGGACGAAGAATGCGTTCGAGGCATTATCATTAGTACTACCAGCTCCACCGAGGAATGCAAAAATGCGCCCAATAGCTATAAATCCTACGATGAGTGGATACATCATTAACAGTCTGATGAAGGTGTCCCACCACATGTCGAGAGCTTTACGTGTTCCAGGTATAACCCATGCGATAAAGGCGAGCGGAGAAACGATAATCAGAAGCGTAAGCAGCATCTTTCTGAAAGTAAGCACGAGAAAAGTCAGGAATAATGCAGTCAAAATAGTCAACAACACAGGAACGATAGCAATAATACCGAGTCCTACGCCGGCCGCGCCGATTCCAACAAGCAGGCCGATAATATTAGTACCGCCACTCTCGTTAAAGTTGATCACTGCTCCGTTTTGAATATTCGGGAATGAGCCTTGGAACGGAAGATATAACAAACTCTTGATGCCGAGACCCAATTCGTTTGAAATAGTGACCATAAACAGACAAATGACCCACGATAGTTGTATGCCAATTACGGCAATCGCCAGTCTTGGGAGCATCTTCTTCACCGTGTAGGCGTCAAGGAAACTAAGTGACAATGCCTGGCTTAGAATAATTATAAGTAGCGAGATTATAAGGCCAATGTTAGCCAGGCGCCTGAAATTTGACCATGAACCATAGAGTGAATCATATGTTGCACGGTCTGCTGTTTTGTCTATAACGCTATATTTGAGCATGCCGTTGATCCACCCATCAAGTGCGTTCAGTCCTGAAGTGAGACCTGCAAGCAGCCCACAGAAGAGCCATTTAAGCGGATTCAAGTTACCGAGTAGGTTGCCCAGATCTGTCCAGTTTTCAGCCTCACAGCCACTGTCTGCAAGTGTGGATCCACCAGTGGTGTCGACGGTTGTTGGAATGTCGTCACTCGTGTCACTGTTTCCAGAAACATCGATCGCGTACGCCTTATAAGCATCTGCAACCGCGTTCATGTTTGCGGAGATGGTACTGCATGCGAGTAATCCATCACCCCGACCGTCTCCTCCCAAATCGTACCCTGCGTTAACTCCTTCAGTGGTCTTGAACGTGTATTTCGGGGATGGGGTGGTTTCTATTCCTTTGTTGTCGATCATTCGAGTTTCTACTCCACCACTAGCCCTAGTCTTGGGCGGATTATCTAGGCAGCCCTTCTCTAGTGCTGTCTTGAGGGTGATGTACTTCATTTCTGGAGTTGGAGCAACGGATGGGTCGAAACCGAACTCGTTCTTTATCTTCTCTATTATTCTGTTTTTAATAGTAAGAGAATCCACGCCTGTTATGAGGTCATAGCCAGCACCGTCCTTAAACTCAACTACACCAATATCTTCTAGAAAATCACCAATCCTACCGTCGTACTTCATTGCCTTAAACAAAAGCTTGATATCTTCGTTGGAGTTACAACCTATTCGACCATCTGTTGGATCTACCAAGAAACCTGGATTGGTATAAGCGTATCTACCACCTACACCTCCGGCAAATACACTACCCGACTCCATGTTCTCGATCGTCCAGTCATAATCTGCGAACGGGCTTTCGTCTGCATCGAATGACATCTGTTCTTCGCACCAAGTGAATCCTTTGACTGCCTCGTACATAGCAGCTTTTTCCTTTAAGTTCAGATTGGTTACTGCATATGCTTTTTGTGCAGGAAGTAGACCCATTAATGTAGGGATACAGCTAGCGCTTGCCAGAAAGATTAACAATGCGCTCTTTAAACGCTTATGATTTTTCAACATCACATGCATTATATGTTAGTAATCATGAACCTTCAATCCAGATATTAAAGCAGCTTTGCCGTGATGTTATGTGGCGGTATTCTAATGCCAGCAAGATTAAAAGGTCTTAACGCCTAGTTGAACTAGGTAAACAGTGGTGTTATTATTCTTATGAGCAACAACAGTTAGAACAAAAAGAACAGAAAATGCCAGACCCTATCGGACCCATGACACCTCAAGATTTCAGCTTTATCTCAAGCCAGCAACTTCCTCCCCCTAAAAAGTCGCATACAAAAGTGGTAGTTATGGGAGTAATAATCGTAGTTATAATTTTAGTAGTTGGATTATTTGTGATGCTGCTGCCGAGCAAGGGCGAGCGACCTATGTCGACAATTCCTGAGGAAAATACTGTTGACTTCGCTAATGGTGGCGCTGTAGTCAAGGATTTCAATAGTAAACTGCAGTCCCAAGAATATACCGAGGCGCTCGCATATTTCTCGAACGAAACGCGACCTACAGAAGCAGACCTAAAATCGCTAACACAACCCATTATAGACAACTACGTACTAGATAAATGCACCTACGAATCAGCGACAAAAGATGACACGACATCTGTGAAGGTGGCTTGTCCGGCCAAAACAAACAACAAAATGTACAGTTTTATCTACTCACTAAAGTCGTTTGATAGCAGGCTGCGCATTGTTAATATAAGCCTAGGTACGATATGAGAATAAGAATATCCCCACATAAGTCGATGCTTGCTGTGCTAATGCTTGCAAATATTCTGGCCATGACAGTAGCAGGTAGGGCTGTCGCGGCAGCTACATGCTACTCACAAACTCAAGCGATTGCCGGAAAGCATTATTTCGTTGTTGGTACATGTCCAGACGCACCGGGGATTGTGGATATTAATTCAAATAAATGTTATGTGACCTTCAACAACGGCGGAATCACATTTCCCACACCATATGACAATGGACTCGCATGCGGTGCAGCAATGGTTGATGTTTTGAAGCAAGAGGGTGCGCTACCCGATGGATGTCCGTACAGCGGAGTCGCTGGCAATCCATCTGTTGGTTGTCCATATCTTGATGGTCAATTTGGTACGCTAAACCCAGATATTAATAACGCTCCAAGGGATGTCAGTATCGGTGCTACTCCCCCTACTCCTTCGACTAGCACGCCGGTAAGGATCGAAGATGATGACGCGCTTATCGCGACATTAGAGCAAAACCCTATATACGTTCGGCTTATTCAGGTGGTAAATTTCCTATCTGCAGGTGTCATACTTATCATCATAATCGCAATCACAATATCGGGAATTCAGTACTCGGCTAGCGGCGACAGCCCAGACATGGCGAAAATGGCAAAAGACCGCATCAAGAACGCGGTGATCGCCCTTGTACTCTATCTGTTTATGTACGCACTGCTACAATGGATTGTTCCTGGAGGATTATTCTAAATGATGTTTATCGTAACCACCCTACTGAAAATACCCCTACTGTTTGCTGTCAAAACAGGAGAGCAATGTAATAAGGGCACCATTCCCCTCCTGAAGCCGTGGTACCAGTACCTCACATTTGATGACGAGTGTAAGGTTATGGATAACACACTCGACCAGCCAAATAACCTTTGGCTCATAGGTGCAGTTATATTTGAGGATCTCCTGCGAATTGCAGCACTTGTAGCGGTTGGATATGTCATCGCTGGTGGGTTCAAGATGATGACATCTCAGGGCGAGCCGCAAGCGTTTGCTGCAGGACGTAAGACCGCGATAAACGCACTCATTGGAATGGCGATAGCTATTAT
>CAZNVG010000005.1:0-55690 GCA_964576475.1 uncultured Candidatus Saccharibacteria bacterium
TTCATCACCAGGTAGTGCAACGTTCATTCCATAGAGTCCTGCGAGCATTGTCGGGATTGTGAGTGCAAGCGTAATCACTGTCAGTAATCGAATAGTTTCGTTAAGACGTGTATCCATGACGGCACGGTATGAATCCCGCACATTGGTGATTGTTCGCAGTAAGCTCTTGCTACGCGTAATAACCTGCTGAAACTCAATAACGAGGTCCTCAACCAAATCTCGGTCGTCCTCGAAAAGCTTAATGAGATGACCGCTGAGAAGTCGCTCGATTATGTCGTTAGTAGGAAACAGTGCATCGAGATAATCGTTAAGTTTGCGTTCGTATTCGACGAAGATGGATATATCGCCCGGGCGCAAACGTGTAATATCGCTGGTTGCAGCTCTCATTTGACGGTTGATAGTAGCAACTTTTGATTGGTATTCGAACACGATCGATTCCAGCATCTGCAGCATGGTTCTGCTCTGCATAGTTGTTGCAATTTCTGTTTTATCAATAAATGGCTGCCATAAACGGCTCAAGGATTCTTGGGAGAGTGTCACAATATACTTGGGCTTTATGATGAATAGGATTGGTGTAGTGAAATCGTTGAAGTCGTCATCTGTGTCTGGCAATCGAGACATGAAATATAATGTATCGCCAACTGTTTCGACTCGTGGAACTTCATGAGGATCGAGTGCGTCAGTAACGATGTCGGGGTCTAGCGAAAACTGCGTAATAATTGATGCGACCTCATCGGGAGTTGGGCGTTCGACTCGAACCCAACTTCCTTCCTGAAGGTCGGCAATCTTAGTGGCTTTGGGCGACTTGCCCGAACTGTGATAATACTGAATCATTAATCTAAGTCTAACGCGCTCAGCTCAATGATTGAAATTAATATGGGATTGCGCGCCTGACAGTTAGTACCAGAGGCACCAAAGGTCAGGCGGCAATCCCACTTTTGTTCTCGTCATTCCTAGTGACGAGAGGTCGTTTTTCGTGAACCGAGCAGTCGCTCGCGCAACGACAGCTGTACTGTCGAATTGCTAGCTACTGGCGTGTAGTCGTCGGCTACCGCCGCGAAGACGTTGACCGCGAGAGCGAGTTTGTCTTCGAGAAGGCAAAGATCATCGCAGAGCATGTATCGCTTGTATCCGATCTCTCGGAGCCAAGCAAGCTCGCTCAGATCTGCACACGACGGGCCTGGTTCGTTGACAGTGGACAGCAGGATCCGTGAGCCGGCGACGGCGTGAGGATCTTTGCTGATGATGAGCTGTAGTGCCCGAAGAATTCGATGCTCCGGCTTCAGCTCAACAAAAAGATCGCCGCGTGCGGCAACAAGCGTGAGATTGTCACGCTTAGAGAATTCCTGCTCGACGAAGCCGAGACCACGCTCGTTCTCGATCTTCAACCAAACCTCAGCGTTGTCGCCGACAAGCTCCAAGAACTCATCGACATCGCGCATTGATTCGGTATAAGACAAGCACCAGCGAGAAATCCCGGCTGCTTTCGCCATCTCGATTCGCTTCTTCTCCCAGTCGTTGAACTGTTCGCCTTGGAGGACGAACGAGCTGTCCACGACATGAAGTGATTCTCCTGATCGGACCAGATGTTGAGGTCCGCCCAAGAAAACCAAGCGAGTGCCGTCCACCACACGGTCAAGCAGCGCACCATCATTGCCGGCCTTGAAAAGCACCAGCGAGTCGGGTTGCGCTGCGATTGGGTGGTTGATGATGATCTCGAGATGATCACCGCAGTCGATTGCTTCCAGTACACGAAGCTGGCGACCCTTGACGTCGAAAAACGTCTCAGGTGGAGCCGGCCCCGTGGACAGAAGATCGAACTCCGTCTGCAGTTCTGCTTCGCTCAGCATGGGCGTGTTCAGTCGAACGCCTTGGATACGAGGATCCTTAGCAAAGCGACCAAAATAACTCATGCTTGGAAGCAATGTGCAGTACAGCTGTAGATCTGGGTTCATGGTCCGTCCCTACGCCAGGGGTGTCGAGGCGTCGCCGTCTCCCAGATCCTTCAGCATCACCGAATTGCCGCTGCGAAGTGCCTTGCGCGAACCGGCCGTCACCGCGTGGATCGTCTCGAGAGACTTGTACACGGTCTTGACCTGTCCTGGCTTCTGTCGACCCTCGATCTCCTCTCGGAAGTCGTCGATTCGATCGACTTCTGCCGCGAGGATGCCGAAGATCACATCGACGACGCGGTTGGGGTCGGGGAGCATGGCGATGTGGCTCTCGCCAACCAGCGGCACCCACTTGTCGTGAGCTCGCTTGGTCTCACCATTCCACGAGTTCCCTGAGCCGGCATCGCTGCTGCCATATGGCTTCTGGATGAAGTAGACGGATGCGGTTCGCTGCAACTCGGCGAAGACCTGCTTGGTCGTGAGCGAGCGGTCGAGCTTGACGCATGCGTACTTGGCAGCGTGCTCGACACTGACTGAGTCGAAGCACGGCTCGTCACCGATGAAGATGACGATGGGCTCTGCCATGGCACTGACGCTCAGGTTGTGAGCGAAGTACAGCGCTGCGAGTTCGTACGTCTCTCCACCGTTACCGCCACCCTTGTTCTCGATGGTCAGCTGCTTGAGTCGGACCTCAAGGTCCTTGCCGGTGGCGAAGGGTCGAACCTGCAGTGCGTAGGTCTCGTTCTTGTGCGCATCGCCGATCGCCGCGAAGCAGATCTCAGCGTCGTCGCCCAGGTAGTCCCGCACCTCATGGTCGAGATACGGCAACTTGGAGAACATCGTCGCCGGCCAGTCACCCATCGAGGATGTCTCGTCGATGACGATGATCAGTGGACGCTGCGCCTTGGATGACACCTTCTTCTCTCGCTTGGAGTCGAGGGAGGCACCGCTGTCGACCGCTTCTTGGTAGCTACTGCTGACGTGTTGATCGTAACGCGCTCGTGCGCGTTGGAAGTCATGCCCCTGCCATTGTGGGGCTGGGACATAGTCGTGTGATTCACTCACGTGATTCTCCTTGGTTGGTTCGGACTAAGACTTGATCTTCTTGTGACGGATTGGCTTCATGCCAGAGCGACGACGACCAAACGATGCCTGGCGGGCAGCGATCAGTGTGTCGTCGAGAGTTTCGGTCGACCAATTCGGTCGGTCGAGAGGGTTGGTCTTCAGCAACCTTCGAAGTAGATCGCACAATGGGTCTGGAAGATCGCTTGGGACTCGACGACGAGCAACTGCTTCCAGGTCGTTGCTAAACGCAAACAGCATGGTTGCTGCCAGCGAGTAGAAGTCGGATTCTGGAATCAGCGGCAAGCCTTTCTTCGATTCCGGGGAGCCGAAGTGTGGTGTGTAGCCGAGGCTTGCTGCTGTGTCGTCAGGGCGAACCGCTGCCAGGCCGAAGTCAACCAACACTACCTCGTGAGAGCTTGGCTGGACAATGATGTTCTTCGGCTTGAGGTCGCCGTGGATGATGCCGTTGTAGTGAAGATATTTGAGTGCATTGAGAATGCGCTCGGCAATCCACGCAACATCTTCCGCTTCGATCGGGCCCTTTTGCTCGACGAGATCGTGTAGGGTTGGCCCCTCCACGAAACCCATGACCAGCGCCACACTGCCGTCATCCAATCGGACGTAGTCACGAATGGCTGGAATGGCATGGTGGCGGAGGTCCCACATGGCTTGTGCCTCGTGGCTCATCACTTCTTCGTATTCCGGGGAGATCTGCTTGGCGTGTTTGATGCACACAAAACTACCCGGCAACTCGATGTGCTCTGCCTTGTAGGTGACACCGATTGCCCCCTCGGCGATCTTGTTCACGATCCGATACTTGCCTCCAATCAATCCGCCGGGCGGATGGATGAGAGTGCTGTCGTACTCGGATCGCTTGTCTGGATCGGTCAGGATGCTGTGCGCGTCGTTGACTCGAGCGGCCATGGCTGCGTGCTTGGAACTGTGATCCGGATGGATCTTCTTCATGCGTGCACGATACGCCGCTTCGATCACCTCGGGGCTTGCTGTTGGCAGAACCTCGAGGACCTGATAGTGCGTGAGGCCCATTCGGGATACTCCTTGTCTGTTGTCGGTTTTGAAAAACGATGTAAACGAACTACCTACGATGTTAGTCTCGACGCTGTTTTGCGCACGCAGTTCTATCGCCGTAAATATACTTAAATTGTACGCTCGACACTTTGTATTGCCATGAGCATTACAAGCTGTATTTAGAATTTTAAGCAAACTTTCATGTTGGCTGAGTAATATCTCTAGTATCACCTTGTAAGCGTAGCCGGTGCGCAGAGGGCAAGGTGAGCAACAGTTTCGTCACAATACGGCGTATCTTGGCTGAGCAGATATGTAGAGTAAAAGTGTCAGACGGCATGAAAGACATGTACATACAGCAAAGAAAACCCCGTAGATAATGACGAGCAGTAATACACGTAAACGGAGGATAAATGAGAAAGAAACTAATCGTACTCAGCGCCATTGCTGCAGTCACTGCAACGACACTTGGTGGTGTGGGTATTGTTTCTGCGCATTCGCAGCTCAATGGATCTTCTGATCTTGTAGATAAGATCGCTACAACGTTTAAGCTAGACAGGAATGAAGTGCAAAAAGTGTTTGATGAAGATCGTCAAGCACATCAAGCAGAGCGTGAACAGGCCATGAAAGATCGTCTTTCTCAGGCTGTTAGCGACGGAACGCTTACTCAGGAACAAGCCGATAAGATAACAGCTAAACAAACTGAGATGAAAGCTTTTCGTGACACGCTAAAGGACAAGACAGATGATGAACGAAAAGCTGCCATGGACAGCAAGCGTGAGGAGCTAAAACAGTGGGCTAAAGACAACGGGATTAGCGACGAAGCTGCTCGATTCTTGGGTCCTGCCGGCGGACATGGACCGCGTGGTGAAGGTCATATGATGAAAGGGGGTATGTAGAAATAGATAACGTTATAGCCTGATAACAAGCCAGCCAAAAAAAGAAGTCGCTCATGCTGAACCGCATACGAGCGACTTCTTTGATATAAAAAAGTTGACAGGATTACAACTCTGTATGATAATCCATTTACATCAGGAGACGAGCGTGCGGTCTCACCTCTCCACTGATCCGATAAAGGATTTCTACGCACGCACTTAATTGAGCATACTGAAATCTTGTATTTTTATAATCTGTTCGTCCTTCTAATCTTTGGCCGCACACGACGAGTAACGAGGTAGCGGAGTGATCATGCCGGTCTGGATGATTGTTCCGCTACTCTCGGTACCGAGTGGAGCCAGCCGCGCGACTGCCTCGCGTTTGAAAGTCTATCCAATCTGGGGATGGAGTGCTCATGAAGATTCAGAAGAAGATTGTGGCGATTGCGATGTTCGCAGTCGTGGCAATGGTGGTGCCGACAGGTGCTGCTGGAGCAAGCGGTGCTGCGGCACCCAATCGGCTCATCGTGGAGCGCGCATGGTCGCACACGAAGTCGAACACTTCCAGTCAGCCGACGACATCGCGTTCGTCGTACCGATTCGCGCCGGCGGCGTGGGAGCTTGCCGAAGCGCGTGCGTCGCGTATCATCGCGGTGACTCCGATGGGTGTGGCAACCTGTGGGCGCATCACGTGCACGTTCACGTGGGATCGTGACGACTGGACGCCTCGGCTCAACCAGTGGTACGGCGGTGACTACACTGGAACGAAGGCCATCGCCGTCGGTGTGGTGGTTGGGCTCGCATGCTTGCCCTTCACCGGTCCGTATGCAGTTGTGTGTGGCGGTGTCGGTGCCATCAGTTTCTCCTACGTTCAGGAGACGCTTGCCAAGGCTGTTCGCGAACGCTCGTGCATGGCTGTGAAGTTCATCAACTGGGGTGGTGTCTGGCTGCCGTACAAGCTGGATGTTGTCCCGGTGTCGTCCTTCGATTGCTGGAGGAACTCCTGATGAGCAAGCAGATGCGACTTCTCGTCGGCATTGTGTTGGTGTTGTCCGGCCTCGTCGGCAGCGCTCTCAACGATGCACTCGTCAGCGGCAACTTCATGCTCTTCATCGTGTGTGGATGTGTCGCGCTGGGAGGTATCGGCTTGATCGGGGTTTCGCTCCGAACTCGCTGATGTTCTTCAGCTAAAAATGTTGTCTGGCCAGTGGCTGTGCTCGCTTTTGCGAGAACCCACTGGCCAGACAACGAGATTATTAAAATTAGTTTTGTTGCACTTTTATAAACAACGCATAGCATACTTAGCATCAGATTTGTTATCGTAAGGACAGAGGAGTTGTATGATGATGACACCAAAGCAAATGTCCGATCGTATAGAGAGCGAGCTGTTAGCTTGTGGTCTCCCAAAGCGGGAGTTGCAAAAAGCAGAGAGTAAATACCTTACACAAATTATTCACGAAGATGAGCACATTATTGGAGCAGTAGGTGGTATGTACGACGATTCCCTACACGCAATGTTAGTAGCCACCGATAAGCGAATCTTCTTTTTGGACTGTAAGCCAATGTACACAGTTAGCGATGAATTGACCTATGAAGTGGTTAGTGGGGTGAAGCACTCACATCATGGACCAGTAACTAGAGTGACCTTGCACTCAAGAGTCAGCGATTATTCGTTGGTGCTGACAAATAAGAACGCTGCAGATAATTTCGTACGAGCAGTTGAGACGCGTCGACTCGAGACGAACGTTTTAAACCAAGATGATAAAGAAAAACCAAAGTCAGAAATGAACCCAAAGTTAGTACTCGATGATGCGGTGGTTGCGTTTTTGCAGTCACGCGAACTCGGAGTTTTATCGACAGTCGATAGGACAGGAGTAGTTGCTGGAGCGGCAGTGTATTATGTGCTTGCATCGGATGGTTGTGTGTATCTAATGTCACGTTCCAATACCCTTAAACTTCACAATGCGGTCGAAACGCATATGGTAGCACTGACGGTTTATGATGAGAAGATTTTGCAGACTGTTCAGCTTCAAGGACATGCAGAGATTGAGATTGATGATAAGAAAAGAGAGATGATCTTCGAGCGACTTATGCGACCAAGACCGGTTGAGGGTACAGTGTCGCTGCCGCCAATTACGAAACAACATAGCGGCACGCCGATGATACTTCGCATTGATCCCTTTGCGGCAAAGTTTACAAACTTCCTAGAAAAATAATCAGTGCAGATTGCCGTTAGTAGTATGCTGAGGCAATAAGGCCTATTATAGATACATGACTCAACATGGTTTTAGTGAGGATTTGGAAAAATGGTTAAACGGTAAGCAGAAGAAAACACTGCATAGTTTAGGCGAAGTTTTTGCTGAAAAGAGCTTTGCTGTTTTGTTTCTCGTTCTTATGTTCTTCCCGTCGTTGCCTATTCCAACTGGTGGTGTAACTCATTTTGTCATGCTACCTATCGCAATGTTATTGTCGCTTGAACTTATAATAGGCCGTGACCATATTTGGCTTCCCGCCAAAGCAAAACAGCGTCGTTTGGGTGGTCTCACTGAGAAGCGAGTGTTGCCCTTTATGATGCGCAGGATTCGTTGGT
This sequence comes from uncultured Candidatus Saccharibacteria bacterium, assembly GCA_964576475.1. Lineage (GTDB taxonomy): Bacteria > Patescibacteriota > Saccharimonadia > Saccharimonadales > CAZNVG01 > CAZNVG01. The sequence continues at coordinate 7,449 of CAZNVG010000005.1, forward strand.
TCGAAAAATTTGCACGACCTCGTTTCACTGGAATCATGACCAATCACCGGTTTGGGCAGGCTTATGGTCTGACGGTTTTGATATATGCACTTGCTGCTTTCTTTGCACCACCGTTTTCTGGACTCGATACACTACCCGCATTCGGAGTTGTCGTTATGTCCTTAGGAATAATTCTGGAAGACGGCTTGATTTACGTAATAGGTTTCATAAGTGGGGTCATTGGCATTACGCTAAGTGTTTTGTTTGGCGCTGCAATAGCTAAAGTCGTCGCCGGTATATTTACCTAAATAAATACGGTCAAATGATCAGTTTATAAAGTTAAAGTCAGGTATGAGTGTGGGTCGGGGAGGGATCGGGTGCGTGCTGGCCAAGGAGTCGAATCGTCGACGTATCCTTAGCGAGCCTTATAGCTCCCGATCCCTCCCAGCTGCGTTCCCCAGCCGCGATGTCTACCGCTGACGCGGCGTGAAGTACTTGCGCACCAGCTTGTCGCGGTAGGCGAAGATCATCAGGCCGATGCCCAGGACGACGAGGAAGACGCCGAGGTAACCGAGGGGCTTGGATGCCTTGCCGGTGACGGCGAGCTGGTCACGACGCGGAGTCGTAGACGGCGCGACAGTCGTCGGCGTGACCTTGATGGTCGTCGTGGTGTCGAGCTTGATCGGCACCGTGGTGCTGGTCGTGCTCGTCGTCGACGGAGCTGCGGTGGTCGTCGTGGCCGGCACCGTGGTGCTGGTCGTGCTCGTCGTGCTGGTCGTCGACGGAATCGTCGTCGGCGGCGTTGACTCGCAGTTGATCGACTCGTAGCTGGCCTGACGCCCGAGCAGCTGACCCTGGTACTCGACCTCGAACCCGATGACACCGCCGAGAATCGAAGTCTCGTTGGTGGTGATCGTGAAGGGGACGAGCTGACCAGGCATGATGACGCCGAGGCTCTTCTTCTCGAAGGGCGTGACTGCGTCGACCTCCATCTGCGCGTTCGGCTTGCCGATCTTCTCCGAGTTCTTGAAGTAGGACTCGATGATGACCTTGCCGTCGACGCACTTGCTCGTCGCCTGCTGGTAGGTGTCGCATGCACCCGCCACACCCGCGAGGATGAAGAGGGAGACTGCGGATGCCAACAGGATGAACGGCAATCGCTTGATGGTCTGCATTGTGTTGCTCATTTCTGCTTCTGCATGTCAGCGCCATAATGGCACTGAAGGGAACATGCATTAGCTTGGTAGGGAAGTTGCTTGTCGGGTACGGTACCCGTACAGCTTGCGAATGTTCGTAAACTCTACGGGTACCGTACCTTCACTTTTCATACCTGACTTGTTAAGGTTCGTTCTGCTCCTAGAGAAAACTCTAGAAAAACAAAACCTCCGAGATCGCTTAGTGGAGCGGACCGGAGGTATGGACAATAAACATATTGCATCCTCGGTTTCGCTACTGACTCCCCGATTGCCCAAGCGACCAAATACAGGCAAAAGGATCATAGTCCGGATGGTTCTCTCACAATAAGATAACCAACCGACATATTACAACAAAATATCATAAAAGTCAATATTATGTATGCTATAATACATATAAGCCAACAGTAGTAGATACGTAAATAGGACCCGTACTAGCTACCTCAAGCGGTCTCTTGAGGTAGCTCATGCGAGCCCTATTCTTTTTACAGAGGTAGATAGCACTAGCGGTAGCGGGTTGAATGGACCGTACAACCCTAGCCGTAGAGTCAAAAAAACCTCTGATCTGGCCACTTATGGAGCGCAAAACAGAGGTAGACATAGAGATCCATCCTCGGTTTCGCTACTGACTCCCCGATTGCCCAAGCGACCAAATACAGGCAAAAGGATCATAGTCCGGATGGTTTGTAATAAACCGAACTTACAATAAACTACTTACAATAATCTGTCAATACTACTTTAACAATAGGCAGTTGTTATACTAAGCACATGCCAGATACTACATCACCAATTGACCAGCAACCATCGACAGATGAGACTTCGGAGACTGCAGTCAAACAGCCAGCGGGCAGATCGAAACGTAAGTTTTTCGTAGCCGGTGTTGTACTCATTATTGTACTGATCGTAGCCTCGGCTGGGGCCGTAATTATAACCCGCAGGAGCAACGAAACTACTCATTCTTCACTCAAGGCACTAGATTCAAATGACGCACAAGAAGTATTTGAATTAATAACAGCGAACAAGTGGTGTACGGGTATTACCAATGAGGAGTTTGGAGATCATACCGATACTGCTTACATGCCAGACGGTAGCTATCTGCAACAAAGCTACTCTGACTATCCAATAGAGCCTGTGAATCTGCAGTGGACGCTAGCTCCAGGCGAGAATCGTGAATGGTACATAGTGCTTAGCGACGGAACACGAACTAAAGTTGAGATCGATTCTGCTCAGAATCTTTTCGGCCTAAATAAGTGCGAAAAGATACAGAACAAAGGATATAGCGCTCGCAGTCTTCCTACGATCGAACCGTCAGACATTCAAAAAAATTTGATGGTAAAACTGCAGAGTACAAAATGGATGAGAACTGATTCGTTTGACACCGAAAGAGAGCCGATGACAATGGTGTTCGGCGATTCTTATGTCGCGACGGCGACATACAGGAATGAGTCTTGTGTGAATAAGGGCTACTGGTATGTACGGAACAATCAGATCGCAGTAAAATTTAATCCCGATAACTGTGACCCAAGAGATAACACAGACACAGCGGACTTTGTGTTTATGTTTGATAGCACAGGAAGGCTCGTTGAGGACTCGGAAGTCTTGTTTGTGGCGGAGAAGGATTACAATTCATCAAAGTCGACTTTCAGAATGTTTGGAAATGAAGAAATTGAGGTAGAAATTACGGTGCCGGCTCCGCTGTTGCTCGATACGGAACAAAAAGCAAAGGTGCGTGTGACCAATAACGTTGCGAAATACAGACAGCAGAAGAGAAGTCTGCGAGTTACTTCGTTTGGTGTTTCAGATAGTCCTCGGATGAGCGGCGTAATGTCAGATGAGAAAGTCCAGGGTGTCGCGATAGATAAGGGTGAGTCGTATGATTTTGAAACCACAATTCGTATAGACAGTCAGAAGCTAAAATCAAAACAAGTATACTTTAACCTTTCGGTAGAGATTGATGGTTCGGAAGCTCAGGTAACTGACTCAATTGGACTTCCGTGATACTGCCTATTCTCTCCTAAGGGCGTCGATTGGGTTGATCCTTTGTGCGCGCCGGGCGGGGAAGTAAACTACGGCTAGACCGACAACGATCATAAATAGAATAAGTACAACCGCCAGCCAGAATGGCATAGAGAATACGTTGAACATCTCAGTAGAGCGATCGGCAGCGTTTTGGTTGAGCAACTTGTTCACGATAGTGGCTCCGAGTAGCGACAGAAGCAGGCCACAAATAGCGCCAACTACCGATAGCATAACGGCCTCAAACATAAACAGCCGACGCATATCTTTTGGTCGACCCCCCATGGTTATCATGAGTCCGATTTCCTTTGTGCGCTCCAAAAGAGAGATGGTAAGTGTGTTAAACATACCTAGTATAGCTACGATCATACCAATGCCACCGAAGCTTGCGAGAATAATATTGAAGAATTTAAACAGCTGATTTATCTGATCAAGCGTGTCTATTGGCGAGTTGGTTTGGAAGCCGCTCCCTTCAATCTGCTTACGTAGTGACGTGACGTTTGCGAGGTCATCGCTGACGACTTTCATCTGCTTGTACGTAGGAACGCCCGCAACGTCAAATACCGCACTCGATACGAATATCTCACTGTTATTGCCCGAGTCTACAACACCGATTATTTTGAAGACATCACGGAGTTCTGACTTCTCTAAATTAGCGCCAATTAGCGGAACTACTACTTTAAGATCTTGACCAACAGCTTTCTTTTGGTCGGCAAGGCCGAGGTTTTTAAGTGCTGACTTGCTGACAACTACCGATTTAGGGTCTTCGTCCTTCTTGAGCAGTCGACCTTCGATAAGATCTAGTTGTGTCAGTTCTTGAAACGTATAATCCCAGCCGTAGATGACGCTGTCTACTTCGCCACCTTGCGCAGAGATGCTCGTAGGGAATGAGTATTCTAGTCCGGTTCTAGATACGTGTGGATAGGTTTTGATTTTGTTAACCGCAGCAGCATCGAGCTTTATGATGCTAGAGTTGGGGCTTGAGACATCGAGTGCTTTTAGTGATTTGTCGCCAATAACTTGGTTTGTGACGACATTCTGTAAGCCAAGGCCAAATGACACTAAGAATGCAATTGAGCCAATGCCGATCACAACACCAAACATGGTGAGAAAAGAGCGGAGCTTTCGGCTGACGATATTTCGCCATGCCATATAAAGCAAAGTGCTAAGTGGAATGTGTGCTTTCTTTGGGCCGGCGTCTTCGATCATTTTTGTTTTACCTTTGATAGTCTTATGATTCTTTGCTTCATCTCGCGCATTAGTCGGTCGGTCGTTTGCAGGGCGTCCTTATTTTCCAGTAGGGTACCTTGCCCGTCTTGGATATGAATAAGGAAATCTCCCAGCGGTAAATATTCAATGTTGTGTGTCACTAATATTATGGTGCGGTTAAGGTCGCGGTTATAACTTTCCAGCAACGCCATAATCATGTCGCCATTTTTACTATCGAGGTTTCCAGTTGGCTCATCGGCGATTATGTACATTGGGTTATGAACAATTGCTCTCGCCATTGCAACACGTTGTTGTTCTCCGCCAGACAATACGAGTTGGTTTTTCTTAGCATATGGAGCCATGTCGACTCGCTGCAATGCGTCCATGGCTTGCTTGGCGGCTTGCTTGCGAGAATAGCCGAGGAAGTGCAGGGGGACTGCGACGTTTTCGAGTACGCTAAGACTGCTCACCCAGTAATTCTGCTGGTAAACGATACCGATACGATTTGCGCGAAAATGTGCCAACTTCTCGGGACTCAGGGTGTATATATCGTCTCCCTCGAAATAAACGTCACCTGTTGAAGGCGACTGTATGCCGCTCAGGATATTAAGAAGCGTGGATTTACCGGAGCCAGATGGTCCGTAGATGATATTGAAAGAACTACTATGGATGTTGAAACTTATCGGTTTCAAAACTTGCAGAGTCTCTTCACCGACCTTAAATGATTGGGTGATATTGGTCGCTTTTATGAGGATGTTTTTGTCGTCCATAGCTTAGAAACCAAATACCTTTCTGAGTGTATTTAGCACTATATTGAGGACACTGTCGGACGCACGACCAATGATAGAAGGCTGGCTCTCGCCTTGGCCGGCATTGCCTGAGCGGTCTTTAGAAATTGGTTTTATGGTATAGACTTTACTAGTTGGCAGATCCGAAATGATCACAATATGGTCAGTTGTTAGGGCTGCGTCTTCGGCTGTACGACTATTGAATTCAGTCGCGTTTGATCCTTCAGCGAAGGCCACCTGGCTCGTTGATGGTTCATCGGTCTTCCAGGAGACGACAATCTGTCCTCGTGCCTCAGCTCCCGATCCTCGTACTGTCGGCTCTATCGTTATCGCAGTAACTTTTGGAGGACGTGTATCGAGTGCTGTCTTGAAAGATTGGCGATCTGAAGCTGCAAGGTTCCCGTCGGCATCACGTCCTTGCGCTAAGAGGAAATACTCACTGTTATCCTCCAGACCCTTGATGATCATCTCGTGCGAGGTCTTAAGTTCGTTCAAGCTTACGTCGATTCCATTTGAACCAGATTTACCATAGGTGACAATGCTGTTCGTTGGAATGTTGGTTGACCATGTGATTTGCTGTGTGCTTGTTGGTTCGCCAGCAACGGGCTGGAATCTAAGGTTGGCAATGCGCGGACGTTGCGGCGTGGTGAGTGAAAAGATACTGCTTTGGTATTCTCCGCCCTCAGAATCAAACATGATAATCTTGTAGAAGTATTTTGTTCCGTCATCAAGGCCGTCGAGTGATGTGCTGTAAGTCGACTCGCTCATGGAAGTATTGATCGTCTTTACACCACCAAATGAGTCAGACTTACCATATATAAAGTTAACTTTGACAGCATCTTTGACGGTGAACTGAATTGTCGCACCGCTTAGATTTACCTTCAGCGATTGAACTTCTTTCAGCACAGGAGCGGGTGCTGTCGTGAAAGTGTATTCTTGGCTTGTTCCCGTATTACCGTCCTCGTCAGTCCAACGTGCTTTGAAGTAATAGGTTGTACCTGCTGCGAGGTTGTCGAGCTCAAGTTTGTGGGCACTCACCTGTGAGCTATTTCCGATTTCTGATGCACTATACTCGCCGCTTGTTGTACCTATCTGGATTTTACTGTCTGAAGCGCGGTCGGTGTTCCAGGCGATCGTTGCGCGTTTTGTAGTTATTTCACTCACGACTGCGTCGGATGTTTGAGTGGCAGGTGCAGTGAATTTACCTGTAGGGGTTTCTGATACGACAGTACTCTCTGCGCCGCAGTTGTTTGCGCTATCACAGGCTTTGACTTTGTAGAAATATTCCTGCTGGCTCAGTCCAGTGTCGACATACGAGGCACTAGTGCTCGTTCCGATTTGTGTGAAGTTACTGTTGTCGGTCGAACGCATAACTCGGTATTGAGCAATGCCAGCGCCTAGTGATGAAGGCTGGTCCCAAGTGATTGCAAGTCGCCAGTTACTATTTGCTTTGATCGAGACATCGACGACATCAGCATTTGTTGGAATTCCTGGCGCAGACGTATTTGCCGTAAAGGTGACCGATGCGAGACTTGAGTAGTTGATTGCACCGAAGTCATCCTTACCAACTACGTAGAATGTGTTGTCGCCAGGCTGTGTTGCATAAGCACCTGGTCCGATCGATGTTTGACCCTGTGACGTGTAGTTACAACTATTTACCGTTGGCAGGGTGTTCACGGTGTAGCAGTAGATCAGTTTGTCGGCATTGCCTGTAGTGGTATTGAACGTTGACGGCGCATCCCAATCAAATGAGAATTCATTAGTGGTGTTGGTGCTCGGATCGGCAGTTAGGTTTTGTGGCGGGGTAGGCGCACCGCTTGTATTGATCTTTAGGGCGGCAGTGACGTAGTTGGTTGTTACGTTGCCGGCTTCGTCCCACGTGCGGAAGTAGATCGTATTGATGCCGTCGCTAAGATTGTCGTAGTCTGTAGGATCAACAGTGTCGTAGCTGCCATCGTTATTCAGTAGATCAGAAGTATTTCCGCTGCCGTTATGGCTGTCGCCATACCATGTGCCGCTTGCACCTATACGATACTGCAGGCCGATAACTCCTGAGTTATTATCTGACGCTGCTTGACCGCCACTCGTTGGCCATGTAAGTGTGGCAGCCTTAGAGTTTAAGAATCCGGAAGGAGCGGAGATAAACCCTGGGTTTGATGGCGCAGTGTTATCAAATCTGAACTGGAATTGCTCGGCAGTAGCGAAGAGGTTTCCCGCGTTGTCGATTGCTTTGATGCGCAGATAATAGGGGTCGCTTGAGCTAGACAGAGCGGTTCCGAGTAGACCCGCCGTTGCAAGGTCGAGATTAGTCGAGCTTACCGCGAACGGGCAATTGCCACCCGTATTGGCTGTGCCGGTACCAAGCATGCCTTTAGTCGTGGCAGGATCGGCACTGGCGGTTTGTCCGAGGTAGAGACAATACCCGAGCACTCCCGCACCGCCGTCAGTAGCGGCATCCCATGAGAAGTAAGGCGACGCACCGTTTGTCCAGTCGTTGCTACTCAAGGTTGAGCCAGCGTTTGCCTTGAGGGCCGTAATGTTTGTTGCGTTAGTATCTGGGCCGTTGACGTCAGATGTTGCAGACAGTGTCACGGAATCTAGTTGTACACGTTGCGTGCCATCGCCCGTCAAGACTGCCTGCCATTTAATGCCATTAAATGTAACGGGGAAGGTGGCGATGTTTGTATTGATTGTGGCTATCGTGTTCGTGTCGGACGTGGAGTTGGAAGCGCCCCAGGCGCTGCCGGTCCAATACTTCCATGTAGCACCGGCGTCATCGCTGAGGCGGTATTTAATTGTTCCACCGTTTGCGGTTTCGCTAGCAGCTAGTCCGTCCCAATGATCCACTCCTGTCGTACGAACCGCGCTATTCAGTACTATCGACTGGGCAGTATTGGCATAAGGCTTCGTTGTGAAGCTAGACCGCGCAGAGTTACTGAGGCGTATTTCATCAAGCGATCCAGCAAAGAAACCTTGGCTCTCACCGGCGTTGTTTGAGCCATAACCAGAACCTATTAAGAGTGGGATGTTTGTGTCGGTTGTGTTTGAGCTTCCTCCAGATGCTTCTTGGGTGCCATCTATATACAGCTTTGACACTCCACTACCTGAGCTTGCTGCAAAGTGGTGCCATCCGTTATCAAAGCTCGTTGTAGTCGACTCGAGGTAGGTGTTGTCACCCATTGACCAAACTGAAGCGTCAAAGTCGACCGTGGTGCCTGTTCCAGCATACAATTTGCCCTTAAAAGGAGTGAGTGTGGAAACTCCTTCTATAGTATTTGCTGCCCAAGCACCATTTAGCCCATCGCCAGCTACTTGCGACCAGCTCGTTCCGTCATAACGCCATACGTCGCCGCTACCAGCGCTAGTGATTCCCGTACCTACATAAAGTAGGCCATTATAGACCGCCATTGAACTTATTCGAGAATAGGTGCCATCCGCCCAGCTTCCCCCTGCTGACGCTCCGCCAACCTTAGACCACGTACTGCCGTTCCACTTCCACACGGCGCTGTTTGTTGTATTAAGTTCCGCTACCCCTGCATATAAGTTACCATTGTACGAAGCGAGCGCTCCTACGGCATCTGATACAGATGCGTCCCAGCCACCATTTAAATTAGTCCCACCACCAATCTGTGTCCAGGTGCTGCCGTTCCAGCACCAGACCCCGCTAAAGCCAGGAGTAGATACAAGCTCAACACCGGCACATATTTGATTATTAAACACTGTCAATGCAGGTACATTTCGAATAGTAGTCGACCACCCATTATTTAGGCCATCGCCTCCAATCTGTGTCCAGGTACTCCCAGTGAGACGCCACAAGTCTCCAGCATGCAAGCTCGTGCGACCTGTGCCGACATATAAGCTGTCACCGAGAACCGCCATACTGCTTACCGTGTCATTTCCCGGCCAGCTGCCGTTCAGTCCATCACCTGCTTCCTTCGTCCAACTCGATCCATTCCAGCTCCACAGTTCAGCATCCAGGGCGTTCCAACCAAGTCCTACATATAGCTTCCCTTTATAAGAGATCATCGAATCAACGGTTTCATAAGTATTTGCTGCCCAGCTACCGTTTAGGCCTCCGCCTCCAATTCGGGTGGCAGTTGCACCGTTGTATTCATACACTTCAACCGCAGAAGCTACCGTGCCGACACCAAAATATAGTTTGCTATTGTGTACCGCGCTACTGCCCACGGAACCTATTCGAGCCCCACCCCAACCGCCATTGAGAAACTTTCCACCTATCTGTGTCCAGTTGCCAGTTCCCGACCATTCGTAGAAAAAAGAGCCGATATTTGTCGACCAAGCACCTGAGTAAACTTTTGAGTTAGCTACAACAACGGGGCTTGCAATAGAGGAAGACCAAGACCCGTTAACTGAGCCTCCAGCCACCTGTGTCCACGTAGAGCCGTTCCAGCGCCACAGACCGGCGCCTGAGTTATATAATCCGGCATACAAATATGTTCCGTCCCATACCATGGTAGCTATTTCATTTGCCTGGCCACCACCACCCCAACTTCCATTTAGACTAGATCCACCTATCTGTGTCCACGTAGAGCCGTTCCAACGATAAATCAAACCATCACCACTGCCAGACCCCATACCGGCATACAAATATGTTCCGTCCCATACCATTGATCGAACGTATTCAAATGTCGTAGTCCAGCTCCCACTCAAACCGTCGCCACCTATTTGAGACCAGGTGGTGCCGTTGAACCTCCAGACCTCGGCTTCTGTTGCGGTGTCGCCAAGGCCTGCATACAGGTAGGTACCGTCACTTGCGAGTGAACGAACAGACTCATATCCTGTATTCCAACTACTGTTCACTGCCGTACCGCCAACTTGCGTCCAGGAAGACCCTCCGTTATATTTCCATACTAGACCGTCGTTGCCGGTTATGCCGGTACCGATATACAGGGAGCCGCTATGTACAACCATGCTCTGTATAGACTCGATAGTTGATGATGGGCCGTTGTTGTCGCCACCGATTTTTGACCAACTACTACAGCTATCAGCAAGATTGCACGTCCATATTTCGCCATCTCCTGCAGTAGTTCCAAGTCCGGCATAGAGCGCGGTACCGTTCACTGCAAGCGTTGTAACTTCTTCGTACGTTTGGTCTGCCCAGCTCCCGCTGACGCCGTCGCCTCCTATTTGACTCCATGCTGTGCCGTTCCATTTCCATACCTCGGCATCGCCCACCGCCTGACCCAGCCCCGTATAAATATCGCTTCCATATGATGTTGCTGCGGTTGTAGCGTAGTGGCCGTGCGTCCAGCTCCCGTTCAGACCGTTTCCGAGACGTCGAGTCCAGCTATTGCCTGCACTTGAATTAGTTGCTTCGTACGTTAGTTTTCCGCTGGATCTATCTAGGCCGACTTTGTAGTTGCCCTTATCAAGAATTGTCATGTTCTGACCTGAACTTGAGTTGAAAGTGGCGGTAGGTTTAAACCAGCCCTCGAGCGAGTGTTGGCCTGTGAAAGAGAGGCTGCTAGAGTCTGGGACGCTAATCTGCTGAGATGTTCCATCTAAAGTAGCTGCGTTATTCATGTTGCCAGCACCCCACGTTGGTGACGTGTTTGCCGTAGCGGTGTTATTGTTGCTCGAACTATCTGTAATTGAGGTGCCGCTCGACTCATTCATATGGAAAAGCGCGGCTGTGTCTGCGTCATTCGTGTATTCCTGAGCCTTCAAGCGGGCAGATGTGCCACTCGTCTCTATGCCGCTGTCCAGCGTGAAATCGCTCGGTGTGCCGAAGTCCCAGTTATTTGAGAGGTCGGCTGCAAAGACGACGCTAACAGAGTTGAAAACGATCAGACCAACCAAGAATAAATGCGCACTAAGTGCAGCGACGTGAACATGCTTGTGAAACCGCCATGTGTGCCATCTGCTGTAGTGCTGGCTCTTTTGCATGAGCGCTTCGTGAGGGCGAACCGCAATATGATAATGAGTTGTTTTAGCGACGCGTTTACTGAGGTGAGCGGTCTTTTTGGCAGCGCGAATTCCATGACGAGCAGTATGCTTTGCCGCCTTGCGTGCGATGGTACCGCTGTTTCGTGCTAGTTCACGAACAGGTTTTGTTTTCCTCACTATGTAGTTTCCTCGAATATTTCTCTAGTAAACCTCAAGATTAGTATAGCAAAAATAAGCATAACCAGTACAGAGAATAAGCACTATATTATGTGTATGAACTATTCAAATCGAAGTGCATCGATTGGATTGATGCGAGAAGCTCGGCGAGCAGGGAAGTACACCACAATAAGCCCTAGTACGCCACTTAGCACAATAACAGCCAGTAATAGGAGGGGTGGGAATGAGAAAGTGCTGACTTTCTCGGTGACACCGCGACTATGTGCGAATCGATTCAGGATGAAGTCAGCGACACTACCGAGCAAAAATGCCCCGATAATGCCGAGGATACCACCAAGCATAGAAAGCAGTAGCGATTCGACCACAAAGAGTCGTTTTACGTCACGTTGTCGTGCGCCAAGAGAAATCATGAGACCTATCTCTCTTGTTCTTTCGAGCAGAGAAATCGTAAGGGTGTTAAACATACCTAAGATGGCAATTAACATTCCGATACCGCCAAAGCCTAGTAAGACAAATTTGAGAAGGGTGAATACTTGGTTAATTTGGTCAAGAGTATCAAGAGGAGATGAGGTCGAGAACCCAAGTGCTTCAATCTTCTTTCGCACATCAGGTATAGCGGTCTGGTCTTTTACGACTACTTTGACTTGTGAAGCCGCTGCCGAACCAGCATCTTGGAATATCTTTTGATTGATATAGAGTTCCGATCCTGCGCCACTATCAACAATGCCACTGATGGTAACTTCTTTTGAGACAGGCACCTTATCGCCAGCTTCATTCTCCGTATTAAACGAAACAGATAGCTTCTTGCCAACAGCCGCTTGAAAATTATTTATACCTGTAGCGGATAACAGAGAAGTGTTAACAACTGCATTATCCAGCTTGTCAGATTGAAGCGACTCACCACTAACAAAGTTGAGCGAGCTGAGGTCCATGTATTCTTTGCTAGTGCCGTACACAACCGAATCTAGCTGAGCATTGTTAACCTTCAGCTTACCGGCTGCAGTGTAGATTTGAGATATTTGATCTACTGATCCTACGGATTCTATGGATTCTACGTTGACATTTGAAAGCTTAAGAAGTTTAGAGCGAGCCGATGTAACATCAATTGTATTGACGGAATTTGACCCGATAACCTGACTACTGACAAGGTTCTGTAGACCAAAGGCGAAGGATATCAGAAACACGACCGAGCCAATTCCGATGACGACACCTATGACAGTAAGGCTGGTTCGTAGTTTTTTAAATGATAGGTTCTTACGAGCAAGCCTAAACAATATGTGAAGCTGTACAACGCCGCCCTTGTCTTTCGTGAGTGTTGGCGCAACATTGGTGATTTTTGATTTTGTCGCCATTACTTCTTGCCTTTCGAATCGACTGCCTTAACGAACTCGTTACTTTCCTCTGGTAAGTAGCCGCCGGTGTCTTCCTTCACGATTCCGTCTTTGATAAATAGACGATGATCGCTGAGCGGTAGGTATTCTAGGTTGTGTGTAACTAGGACGATTGTTGAATTATTGTTGTTCTTAAATCCGGTGATGAGCTGCATGATATCGTCGCCGTTTTTACTATCTAGGTTTCCAGTTGGCTCATCGGCGACGAGTAGTTCAGGGGTTACGATGGATGCTCGTGCCATGGAGATACGTTGTTGCTGACCCGTTGAAAGCACCGAGGGGCGGTAACGGGCGTAAATGTCCAAGCCCACACGTTTCAAGCTCGCCATAGCTTGCTCTATAGCGCTCTCATGATTTACACCAGCGAGATACAGTGGCAGGGCGATGTTCTCGACGACACTTAGGCTGGTGATCCAGTTGTTGGTTTGGCTAACCATGCCAAAGTGGCGGGCGCGAAATTTTGCTCTCTCGTCTTGATTCATGGCGTATATATCTACTCCGCCGACAAGTACACGCCCCTTGGTCGGTGGTAGCATTCCTAGAAGCATGTTGAGCACAGTTGTTTTACCACTACCACTGGGTCCGTATATGATCGAGAAACTATTTGTTGCGATCTCAAAGTTGACGTCTTTTAAAACGGTCACAAGGCTATCTTGTGCCTGAAACGATACGCTCACGTTGTCAAATTGAATGATTGGTCTTGTTGCCATTAGTTTCCGATCCCGAATATTTTTTGTAGAGCACTATAAATAATGCTAAATACATTTTCCGAGCCTCTTCCGATTATAGCAGTTATGCTTTCCGACTCACTGCTATTTCCACTCCTATCCCCAGAAACTGCTCGTATTTGGTAAATACTAGATGTCGGTATATCCGACACAACAACAGTATGCTCGAGCGATAGCCGAGCATCCTCTGCTGTTCTGTTGGTCAAATCGCCACCTTCACCTTGTCCAAATGCTACCTGAGAAGTTGCTGGTTCGTCTGTCTTCCATGACACAATGATCTGCCCACGTGCTTGTCCACCATTGCCTCGTACACTTGTCTCGATGCTGACGTCGCTAATCTTTGGTGGTCGTGTATCCAGTGCCGTATGGAATGTCTGTGTATCTGACGTAGCAGTGTTACCAGCACTATCTCGAGATGTAGCCACAAGGGTATAGTCGGTGTCATCTTCTAGTCCCCGAATAGTCAGGGTGTGTTCGGTGGTGAGGGTGGAGCTGAGTAATTCTGTTGATTTTCCTCCCACTGGTCCATAGGCTATTGCGCTCGTAGAAGCTACGTTTGTATTCCAGCTCACCTGCAAAGTACTACTCGGTTCTCCTTCAATAGGCTGGAAGCGGAGATTATTAATGCGTGGGCGAGCAAGAGTTGTGAATGTATATGTGTTGCCAGGGTACTCGTTGCCGTCCGAATCTACGCCATTAATCCTAAAGACATACTTTGTGCCGTCCGATAACTCGCTGAGCGGTATTGAGTAGGTCGATTCTCGACTCGCTGTATTTATGGATTTTGAGCCACCGAAGTTAGTGTCGCGACCAAAGTACACGTTCACCTTGCTGGCGTCCTTCGAGCGGAAGTTGATGCTTGCTGAAGTGATAGAAATGTCAGTAGGCTGTACTTCGCTAATGCTAGGCGGTGGGGCGGTGCGTAGGGTGCGCTCGCCAGATTGGCCAGTGTTTCCGTCTGTGTCTGTCCATTTTGTGACGAAGTAGTAGGTAGTGTCAGGTTGAAGATTTGACAATGTGACAGCGTGGTTTGAGACCTGAGAGGAGTTGCCGACTTCTTCAGAGAAGTATTGTCCTGGGCTTGTGCCGTAGGCGACTTTTGAATCGCTTTCACGATCTGTAAACCAGTAGACTGTAGCATTTTTAGTGCCAATGTCCTTAACTTTAGGCTGGTCAGTGTCTGCCGTTAATTTAGCTGGTTCCGTGAAGCGGCCAGTTGGTCTCATCTCTACGGTGTTGCTCGGTGCGCTACAACTGTTGGCGTTATCACAAGCCTTAACTCTGTAATAGTAGAGAACCTGATCGAGTCCCGAGTCGATGAAGCTGGTGTTGCTCGCTGAGGTACTTCCTACTTCAGTAAACGTACTATTGTCAGTTGATCGGTATATCTTGTAGGAGTCGATGCCGCTACCTGGTAGCGACGGTGCAGTCCAGCTCATTGCAAGCTTCCAGCTGCTCGTCGCCCGAGTAGACACATCGGAGATATCGAGATCCTGCGGGACACCTGGCGCCGATGTGTTCGTTGTGAATGTGATCGATGTGCTTTGTGAACCATCGAAGTTGCCAGTGATGTCCTTGGTTGCAATGTAGAGTGTGTTTAGTCCTTGTTGCGTGGCATACGCGCCAGCTGCCAACTGGTAGATTCCTTTGCCGGTCCAGTTACAGTTACTCCCGTTTGAGGCGATAGTGACGTTTACGGTCCAACAATATTCAATGTCGTTTACTGAGCCGAAACGGGTAGTTGGTGGATCCCAAGTAAATGAGAAGGAATTTTCATTGTTGGATGTAGGTGTGACGTCAAGATTCTCTGGAGGTCCAGTTGCGGCCTGGGTTATGATAACGATTCCTTCAGCACCACCTCCTGTAGTCACATTACCAGCATTATCAACCCCAATAATTTTGACCATGTTCGCGAAGGCTACTTGATCATCTAGTCTGTCGGCGTCAGCGATACTGGTCGTAATTTCTCCGGCCGCAAAGGGAAATACGTCGGTTGGGTCGTTAGCCCGGCCGCTCGTGTGTAACGCACCATAGAAGTTCTGGTCGCTATTTGGGTCACAGCCGCTAAATCCAAGGAGAGCATTGGATACGCAGTACTTTAGCCCTGCAGCGCCAGAGTAGTTGTCGAAGAATTGTGCGCCTGATATCGTAAGCCAACTACCAGTGAAAATCTTAGAGTTTGTTGCTAAAGGAAGGCTGAACACTGTCCCTAGTTGAGGGGGTTCATTGTCGTATTTGAAACTGGCCACTGCACCATCACCCAGATTTCCGCTCGCATCTATTGCCTTAATGATTACGAAATACTCGTTACCGTTCTGCAGTGAACCATTAACGATTGCAGCAACATCGAGGTCCTGATCGGTCTGTGCATAGTGACACGCTCCTTGAGTATTGAGGTTGCTCTGATACGAAATAACTCCGGATGTCGTCGATAGATCAGGGTTGCTGTCGGTTCCAACGTATAAACAGTAACCAGCGATACCGGATTCTCCGTTATCTGTAGCTGCATCCCACGATACTATTGGGTAGGCGTTCGTAAAGCCCCCATCGCTTATAAATTGGCCACTGAGTCCGTTTTTCTCCATGACGATATTAGTCGGTGCGTTCGGTGCTTGAGTGTCTACAATATAATTGAGTGAAATAGATTGTAGCTTGATTTCGGTTGCATCGTCAGCGCTGAGCATTACCATGTATTGGACGTAGCGTCTGCTGTTGTATAGGCAGCTATTATCAGAAAGTACCGATGTGCCAGAAGGTATGTTTGAGCAGAAATAGTATCCGCTCGCATTGATCATGCCGGCGTCATCGGCGGTACGATAGAGTACGACACTGTCGCCTGTGCCACTGATGGTGTAGTTAGTAACGCCGTATAGCGCAGGACCGCCCGTATCAATAACTCTTGACGTTAAATATCCAGATCGTCCACCGACATGCTCAACTAGGCCGTACGCGGCAAAGTTTACGTTTGTGGTTGTGACAGTCATGTTTCCGACATAGAGAGTGCCGTTTGCGCTACCGTTCCATGCAGCGGCGTACGCCTTAAAGTCTTCCGTATTTGCATTAGTGGCGGGGTAGCTTGCGACTTGGCTGAAGTTTTTGCCCTCGTCGGTACTGTAATAGAAATCATGATTTCCGTTACTTCGTGCCAATACGCGCATAGTGTAGGTTGTGCCAATCTGAAATGTATTCACCGATGCAGGTGTTGAATGGGTGTCTTGGTATGTTGATGCGTCGATATAACTAGAACAATCACTAGCATTTCCGCCGCTGTTTATCTCATAGAACTTGTTGTTGGTTGTCGCCAATACGCCAGTTGACCATGAGAACTTATTGCTACATTCATAGCCTTCCCAGCGAGCGTCGAACTGGTAGACCCTATCAACGGTTCTATCGAAGGTGGCCGTGGTGTATATCTCGTCAGCGTTATTACTTGTCTCAGGATCAAGAGCGATGAAGCCATTATTGAACGTGTAGCTGGGTGCCGTGGCCGATAGGTCGGCAGTAGACTCATTATCAAAGTTATCGGCGAACGGCACCGCAGAGCGGCTTGATAGGCTTGAGGCGGCTGGGTTGCCGAAATACATTGTGGCTGTGTACGCCCCGGCGGTCGTAACGTCCTCTAGGGTCAGCCAGACGCGTGCATGGTCTGAATCAGTTTTATCGAGCAAGTAAAAGGGGAGTTCAGTTCCATTATTCACAATAAAGCGAAGGTCAGAGAAGTCGGATTTCATTTCCGGCCGATAATCTATATGCAGTAAAACAGATGGGTTAGGAACTACTTCGCCTACTGCCAAGTGGACTTCTTGTCGCCTCGTCCAGTCGGTCGTGCAGTTTGCGGTGTTACACCAGTTAGAGATTGGTGTGTTTCCTAGAACGGCTTCGCCCGAGCTGGTATCTATGTTCTCTGAAGATGCGTATTGATCATTAGCAGTTCCAGTGCCCCCCGACCAATCGTTCTGCGTAAAGGTGGATGCAAGCGCCTTGTTTCCCGGTGTAGCGAACACAAGCACCAAACAGAGGGTTATTGTAAACAGGCTACTAAATCCAAGAAAGGAGCGGCTTTGACGTGCGTCTGAACGAATACGTCGCGCTCGTTTGAGAATGGTGTCTTTTTGGATTTTTTTCATGTTAGTTACCTATTCCAAATATTTTTTGTAATGTGGTGAATATGATGGTGAATACGTTCTCGGATGCCCTACCAATGATGGCGGTTTGTGGATCTGAGAGTGCACTATTTCCACTCCTATCCCCAGAAACTGCTCGTATTTGGTAAATACTAGATGTCGGTATATCCGACACAACAACAGTATGCTCGAGCGATAGCCGAGCATCCTCTGCTGTTCTGTTGGTCAAATCGCCACCTTCACCTTGTCCAAATGCTACCTGAGAAGTTGCTGGTTCGTCTGTCTTCCATGACACAATGATCTGCCCACGTGCTTGTCCACCATTGCCTCGTACACTTGTCTCGATGCTGACGTCGCTAATCTTTGGTGGTCGTGTATCCAGTGCCGTATGGAATGTCTGTGTATCTGACGTAGCAGTGTTACCAGCACTATCTCGAGATGTAGCCACAAGGGTATAGTCGGTGTCATCTTCTAGTCCACGAATAGTCAGGGTGTGTTCGGTGGTGAGGGTGGAGCTGGTTTCTGCTAACTCCTTTCCGTTGAGCGCAGTATATGTAGCCGTTGAGGTGGTTGGTACGTTAGTCGTCCAGGTGACTTGTTTAGTGCTGCTTGGCTCACCTTCAACTGTGGAGATTCGTAAATTGCTGATGCGGGGGCGAGCTGGTGTAGTGAATGAGTAGATGTCGCCCTGATACTCGTTTCCTTCAGGGTCAAGTCCATTCAGCTTGTAGAAGTACTTGCTTCCATCGTCTAGCTCGCTAAGTCGCATGCTGTAGGAAGATAGCTCGCTGGATGTGTCTATTTCTTTAACTGCACCGAAGGCTTCTGACTTCCCGTAATAGAGCTTTACTTTGCTGGCATTGAGCGAAGTCAGGTTAATAACCGCCCCTGACACAGAAACTTCCGAAGCACTTACTTCGCTGAATGTTGGCGCGGGCAATGTAACGAAACTATGTTCCTGCGATGTGCCGGTGTTGCCGTCAGAATCTGTCCAGTGCGCAACGTAATAATATCGAGTGCCAGGCTGGAGGTTGGTAAGATTCACCGAATGATTGGACGATTGGATTGAATTACCGATTTCAGCAGGGAAGTAGCTTCCAGGTGTTGTTCCGATAGAGACTTTCGAGTCACTTTCTCGATCGGTGAACCAAAACAGTGTTGCTTTCCTGGTGGTGATGTCTTTTTCCCGAGGCTGGTCAGTGTCTGCCGTTAATTTAGCCGGTTCCGTGAAGCGGCCGGTTGGTCGACGACTAGCGGAAGTCGATGGCACGCTGCAATTACCGGCATTGTCGCAGGCTTTAATTTTGTAGTAATACAGCACTTGGTTTAAGCCAGAGTCAACGAAGCTAGTATTCGTTGACGACGTTGAACCTACCTCGTCATACGTAGCGTCGTCAGTAGAACGTAGAATTCTGTACGACGCCACCCCAGAACCTTCCTGCGAAGGTGGACTCCAAGAGGATGCTAGCTTCCAAGTGCTCGTAGCTCTAATTGAGACATCAGATAGCTCAAGGTTTTGAGGTACGCCTGGAGCGGTTGTCGTGGCGGTGAAGGTTATGCTGGCGACTTTCGTATTATCGAAGTTGCCTGTGATGTCCTTAGTGGCTATATAAAAGGTGTTGACTCCTTGTTGAGTCGCATATGGGCCCGCAGCAAGCTGTGTAATACCCGCGCCAGTTAGATTGCAGTTGCTGCCATCCGCCGCAATAGTGACATTTACCGTCCAGCAATAGTTTGTTTGGCTCGACGAGCCGTATAGCGTTGTCGGTATGTCCCATGTGAATGAGAATGAGTTCTCGGTATTAGACGACGGGGTAACTGAGAGATTGTTTGGTGCATCACTTGCGGTGTGCGTGATAAGGAATATTCCCATGTTGTACGCACCGTTTACGTTCCCTGCATTATCCAAGATGATCATTGTGATAGCGTTTACGCCCGCCACAGAGTCATCAAGTCTGTCGAAATCGGCAGGTACCGTAGTGAGGCTACCTGCGCTCACAGGTATGACATCAGATACGTCCCGAGGATTGCCGCTTGTATGGTTAGCGCCGTACCAGTTCTGGCTAGATGCATCACATCCACTAAATCCTGTAATTGCACTTGTGACACAGTACTTATACCCCGCGATTCCTGACCCGTTATCCTGGAAAGAAGCTTGTGATAACCACGTCAAAGTTATGGTTTTAGAATTCACAGCTGAAGGCAGGTTGTATAGCGTTCCTGCTTGAGGTAGATCATTATCATAGGAGAAACTTGATGTTGTAGGTGTGCTCAGATTGCCGAAATTGTCGAGCGCCTGAAGTATAACGTAGTAGGTAGATCCTGTGCTGAATGAAGAGTTGAGCTGGTTAGCAATTTCTAAGTAGGTGCCGGTAATTGCGTACTGGCACGCACCATTCGTGTTTATCTCGCTGGTTCCGCCAATCATGCCAGCTGTGGACGAGAGATCAGGGTTGCTGTCTGTACCAACATATACACAATAGCCGGCGGTCCCAGACTCAGCATCAACTACGGAGTCCCACGAGAAGTACGGAATTGTTCTTGCCCAACCGCCATCATTGATTATTTCTCCACCGTCGCTGTTACGCATGACCAAGTTTTGCGGAGAGGTGGGCGGTTCTTCGTCAACCAGATATTCAATCGACACTGCAGAGACATGGAAATCGTTGCTGGAATTTGATGACATTTGCAACAAATACTGTACGTATCGAGCGCCATTCTCGCCACCGCATCTACTGGTGCTTAAAGCTTGCCCGCTACTGATAAGTCCACAATATCTGTATTCTCCAGTTGCAGCTTCGGTCGTTCCGGTTCTAGCAAATAAGCCGACATTACCAGTGCCTGAAGTGTCTATAGTAACGTTTCCGAACATAGTTCCTGTCGTTCCGAGGTCATACACGGGAGACTCGATCTGGCCAGTATAGCCACCTTGGAATTCTTCAATTGAAAATGCAGTGTTGTTTACGCGTGCGACTGAGTCGTAACTTATTATGCTCCTCACGGTCAGGAAGCCTCCCCAGGCTCGAAGTCTTGCGAGCACATCTCCCGTCTCTGTAGTGTCCTCTACGTCAACTTCCTCGTAACTTCGGCCAGAGTCGGTACTGATGTAATAGTCACTTCCCCCGTCAACTTTTGCAACTTGCTTAATGCGAACAAAGCTGCCGAATGGCAGTTTCTTGGGGTTGTTAACCACTGAGCTTGTGTTAGCAGGGTAATGATCGAGGTAGCTTGCCGTGTAGTACGGCACGGAATTATCGCACTGCCCCGGTTTCGTAAAGTACAGAGCCTCGGAGTAGCTGACGTCAGCGTCAATCTCAAAAAAGCCCGGCGTATCACCACAGCTGTAATTGTCGTTAGCCACCGATACATCGTATTCAATAGCACGGGGTTTTGACCGATCCCATGTCGCACTATTTGTGAGCCAGCCGTTTGAGTGGTTACGTAGTTCCACAAACCCGTTGCTATCAACAGTGTAATCCCATCGGCTACTCCAGCCGTCACCCAAAGTTGGTTGTGCGTATTTCGTGATGGTGCTGTTTGCAAAATCTGAGACATAGATATTATTGTCTGGACCAATATCAAGTGTCGCTGCGTTGCTATTCCATTTAGACAGAAAGACACCAGCACTGGTGAAAACCTGCACTCGTCCGTTGCCTCCGTCGCTGACGAATATTTTTCCTGTTGAATCGACTGCAATAGCACCAGGATGATCAAACTGACCATTTCCAGTGCCGTATGAGCCAAGTTGGTGGAATGGAATATCTCCAGGATTCATAGTCAGGTCGCCACCGATGATGACTATACGGTTATTACCGTAGTCATTTATACCTACCTGATATCCGCCATCCTTGGGGATACATGTAGCCATGCGCGGATCGTCAAACTTGCCGTAGTCAGTACCATATTCGCCTGCCGAAGCTATAAAAAATCCACCAGTACTCCACCACTGGATGCGATTATTTCCATTGTCCACAATATAGAGACTGTTAGAATCGCATACTGCAATGCCAGTAGGATTAATCATCTCGCCGTCACCGGTGCCCGAACTACCAAAACCAAACTGGTATGAGCCATCACTTCCGGAGTACACCTTTACGAAATTTCCCTGGTCAATCACGTAGAGGTTACCATTTCCGGGGTGTATAGATATTTGTGAAGGGTCGTTGAGCTCGCCCGCTCCTGTGCCGGCTTCACCGATGAGATCGACGAAGTCGCCGCTGCTGTCATATTTTACGACCCTTGAATTACCAGAATCAGCCACATATACGTTTCCGCTTGAATCAACCGTCACACCTTTAGGATTTTGTAGATTATTGTTACCAGAACCAGCACCGCCCCAACTATCCAGCGTGGCAGTAGTTGAGGTGTTGGTTGGAAAATCACTCTTGAGATTGAGAATAGAATCAGTCGCAGTCGAGTTTGCCCCAGCATTGCCGTAATACATGAAGATTGTCTGGCCAGTTTGTATTGGGACCTGGACCAGCACACTGGCCCATTGACCATCGACTTTGTCTATGAGGTAGTACGGAAGGTCTGTATCGTTTGTATCAGAGGTAAACCTGAGGTCATCGAAGCTTGATCTCATGGCTGATTTATACTGAACAGTTAGCTGTACGTTTACGTTTGTTTCGGCAGCAGGAACGATATCTAATAAAACAGATTGACGCCGTGTCCATGACGTGTCGCAAGCACTCGTGTTACACCAAGCAATAGCACCACCCGAGTCATCGAGCGTTAAGTCGGTGTCTGCAACAACGCCGGTCTTAGAGGCATATTGGTTTTGTGTATTTGTGCCAACACCCCCAGACCAATCTGTCTGAGATAGCTGTGAGTAGGCACCTAGTTTTGTGGCAGGCGCAAGCGGAATAAGGAGCACGAACGCAAATGATGCGAGAAAGACAAACGACCATAATCGACGAGAACGCCAAAGAGACGCGATACCGCGTCCTCTCATTTCAGACCGATCTGTTTTTGACCTCAGTTTCATGTTCATAAAATGCTTAAGCTCTTAGCGCTTATTCTAACATGAACACTGCCCCGAGGGCACCCCTTTTAATACTGCTTCAGTGTCACCCCTGTTGCAATGCGGAGTAATTTTCTAGAGCTTTGTTGGTGCATGTACACAGCCACGTAGTGAAATGCGGTGTCTCGTTTTTTCTCCACAGGAGTATTCCTATCGGCCATCACTGTGAAGTAGTCTTTAGCTACTGATTCCTCATCAAAATAATCAATGAAATACGAAGTAGCACCATCAGTGTTTTTGTTGTTTTTGAAAGTTTCGAGAATAGTGTCGTTTAGTGAAATAAGTCGGTCAGTGCGACGTTCCGAAGTAACTACCGAAATTCGTCCGCTCAACGGTTTACCTTGTTCGGGTTGATTCAGAATGGTGTACTGCAACGGACCGTCAGTAGGACCTGTGTTGTCGTTTGCGGAAATAGTCAGCGACTGAGGTGTTGTCGTTTGTGTGGTGTCTGGAGCGCTATTGTTCGCATAGACAGCGAGAATAGCTACAACCAGCAACATCAAACTACAAAGAATAACTCCGCGAGTTTTTGTAAATGCACGACCTAATATTTTTTTGAGTATTTTAGGCTGAAGCAAAGTTAGCACAAGCCCAGGGAGTGCAATACAAAGCAGTAGACCAAGTAGATAGGGCACCAGTTAAAACCTTTCGTTACCATATGCAGTATATAGTATTTGGCCTGCATGCATGACGACATCATGGTGTCGTTGAAGCTGCTGTATGTAAGATTCTGTACAGCAGCTAAGTATCCGATCGCTTATCTTAGTTGGGTATGAAAACTCCATATCCACCAACCTACCAAACAGCAAAACTTCAGACGAAAGCATATCGCAATCTTAAGCTCGCGGTCGCAGAATTGCTTAAGCCTCATGGGTTGAGCATGATCCAGTGGGCGGCGCTGGGGGTGATAAAAGACGCTGGCAAGAGAGGCACGCAGATGAGTGATATTGCGAGTGAACTTTCTACTTCTTTGGCTTTTACGACGAACACTATTGATATATTGGCGTCACGTAGACTTGTCCGACGCAAAGCCAGTCCTACTGATAAACGCGTTAGGACGGTTATTATCACGACAACGGCAGAGAAGATTATTGACGATTATGAACTGCAACTGCAAAAGTCAGTACGCACTGATTTGTTCGCAAAAGCAGGTATTAGTAAAGACGAACACGACGCGTATTTACATGTGCTTGCCAAGCTTGCTGATGTAAAACTTTAGCGTGGTCGGCGGGGAATAAACTTACTAGTGTGTTTAGCGTATTCGCGAAACTCTGGGTTGTTGGACATTTTCTTCTCAAGCAGCGGCACTCCTGAGACATATAGCAGTAAGCCATTGATAGTAAGTGGGCTCGCCAGCAGCCAGATTGCCCATGGCATACTGCCAAGGCTAATAATCCAGATTCCCCACCACATAGTTGCCTCACCAAAATAATTAGGGTGGCGGGTGTATTGCCAAAGGCCGGTAGTCATTACTTTGCCTTTATTTTTGGGCTTTGCGACAAAATCTCGAAGTTCTCTGTCTCCAACAGATTCAAAGAAAAATCCAAATATCCATACCAACACGCCACTCAGTAAAAAGTAGTAACCAAGCGTGCTGACGTCATGAGAGTTTACATAAATGACAGGCTGCACAATGACCCACATTAGTAGTGCCTGAAGCAGGTACACCTGAAGGTATGCTCGAAACAGTGCAGATTTACCCCATTGTTTGCGCCACTCGGCGTATCGCCAGTCCTCGCCACGTCCTCGATTTCTTCGAATAATATGCCACGCGAGTCGTACGCCCCAGACTGTGACTAATAGTGTGACGATGAGATGATTGACACTAATAACGTCAGTTTTCATAAAGCTATACCAAGCAACCACTACAAAGCCTAAGCCCCAGAGTGGATCGACGATACTGTTATCCTTCAGTAGCTGACCGATAATAAATGCTCCGTGGAAGAGCGCCAAAATTATTAGTAGACTTGTCCAGATCATATTGCTAATAGTTTATCATGTGACGTTTATAAAACGGCCGACCCTTCGCGAGGCAAAAGGCCGGCCGGTAATTGCTCCTCAGCAAGTAGCTTAGTTGGGCATTACCACTGTATCTATTACGTGGATAACACCGTTTTTAGCGGCAATGTCAGCCTTAGACACAGTGCTCATGCCACCTTTGGCGTCTGTTAGTGTGACTGTGCCGTTAGAAATATTTACCTTAAGTTGACCGCCCTGGACCGTTGTGAGAACTTGTCCGTCCTTCAAATCAGTACTCATAGCTTTAGCCGGTACAACATGATAGGTCAAAATGCCGGCGAGAGTTGTTTTGTTCTCTGGTTTCAAAAGTGACTCTACTGTTCCTGCTGGCAATTTTTCAAATGCTGCATTGGTTGGAGCGAAGACGGTAAACGGTCCTTCACCGCTCAGCGTCTCTGCTAATCCTGCTGCTTTTACAGCAGTAACTAATGTACTAAAGTCTGGATTTCCTGCAGCGATTTCGACAATGTTTTGTGTTGGCGCTTGTTGTTCGCTTGTCATAGATGAGTCGGCTGTCTTAGGTTCGTCTTTGTCATTGCGACTCATTGCGAACCACACGCCTCCTGCGACGACTACTGCTGCTATAATTACTCCGATAACTACGTTTGATGATTTTTCCATATATCCCCTTTATTTATAATGCCCTTGTTCTGCCAGGTGTACGCTAGCGAAGCGATTACCGCTAGTTTCTCCTTTCTATTGATCTATAAATGAACGTGACAATACCGTCTACGAGCTCCTTGCGTTCTTTCCCCTTCGGAGGGTTTGGAAAGTATTCCAGAACAAAGCCGTTGATAGCATGGGTTATTATCTTTGACTGCTCTTCAATATTGAGATTCGGGTCAAGCTCGCCAGCTTCAAGGCCAAGCTTTAATACTTCTTCGATGTGAAGATATGCTTTTGCTGGCACGTAGCCGTTTTTGAGTTTTGCGAACGTGGGTCGGAAGTGCAGGTAGTATTTCAAGACAAAAACGACATCTTCTGCATGATCAAACTGAAAGTTTACTCTTTGAGTCAATGCTTCGAGTGTAGATTTGGGTTTTTTGAGCGCGGCGCGTTCGATGCCTAATTTCGTGTTGGTTGAGTCAAAAATCGACTTAAGTAGCACGTCTTTATCCTTGAAATGGTGATATGTGACTGAGCTTGCAACCCCGGCACTCTGTGCCAATGTGCGCATACTCAATCCTTCGTAACTGCCTCGCGCAAATATGGACTTGCCGATATCAATCAAATGCTGTTTGGTGTCTGAACTCATATGAGTATTATATCGAACGTTCGTTCTAATGCAACTAAATGGTGCAAATTCTACGACAATAAAAATCTGTAAACAAAAGCCCTATGGTGTCATACTACTTTGTATTGACATTACATATGGTGGAATCACGTGAAATTCGTGAGCTGTGCCGCAACTGTGAACTGTTTTCTCCGTCGAAACCAGGAGCCAGACACACCAAAGAAACGAAAATCCCGAGCAGGATAAAGCGTACTAACCAGTCTTTGACTGGTGGTTTACCTACCCTCGCTCGGCAAAAAAGCGAGGGTATTTTAATGACATTTTATGAGGGCACTTCTGCAACTATCGAAGCGAAAACGACTCGCCCTGAGATAGTTGCCGCTTCTGAAGTTATTGATAGAGGAATGATCGAAGAGACTGCTATGCTGCTCATTAATAATCACGAGCAGCTTGAGCGCAACCCGTGGCATGGTGAAGCAGAAGACAACGCGCGAACCGCATTATTTGAGGCGCTGACAGCAAGCGGCCATCTGAGTACTATTGAGTTAGGTGGCGCCGCAGCAGAAGCGAATCGTCAAGTTTTGACACGACTACTCAATGGACTTTCTGATGATCTTCCGGAATGGGAAGCTCGACGCAGGTTTTATGAAATTTGTGAGGAGCTTATTATTCACGAAGTATTTGACGGCATTGTTTGTGGGCAAATCGACGCAGATCTTATGGTTGCAACAATAAGTGACTTTCCTGAATCTGCGCCAATGCATGAGATAGAGGCAGTAGGCTACAGAGGGTTGAATAAGAAAGGCATGTGTCGAGTGACGTATTTTTGGCAAGATGAACTTGGCGAGTGGCACCGAAATGTCGAGCAGATATCTCGAAGTATGAGCACGGACGGTAGTTCACAGCAGGTTCTTAAGCAGCTGGCACAGCAGCCAGTTGAGTGGAATACAACAAGTGAGCGAGTGCTCGCTCGACAGCTTCTAGCAAGTCGGACAGCCCTACCAGATGGCGCAGTAAGTTTACAGCAGCACCTCGATGAAGCCTCCGGGTCTAATGTGTTATATGGCAACCGACTAATCGGTCATCATACATATCCAAGCTACGATAGGCTCCGCGTTGTATCTGCAGAGCGCGAAAAAGCATTAGAGCGTTATGTTGATAGACTGGCGGATTATGAACGAATGTTGGATCTGAAACTAGACGCTGGCGATATTAGTTACGACCAGAAACTTCGGCTGTATCATCAAAAGGTCGACACGATGCTTAATGAAATATGCTTGCTAGACCCTTCGTATGCACATGATGCTAGGGGTGAGAAATCCGCACAGTACTTTGAAAAAGCAGGCAATGCTATGCTTGCAGGTGATGATTATGCAGCACAAAACTATTTGAAGATGGCTATATCAAACATAGACCCGCGTGCGGCGGCAATTTGCGGTGGCAATGGCAAGCCAAGCGCAGATTCTGTAGCAGCCGATGCGGCAGAAGCATATGGAAATGCTAAAGAAGATATTGAAACATGGAGCTATAAACCAGGCTACTGTCGTTTAAAAAGCTGCGTATGGGAAGGACAGATTACGGAAGTTGGTCCATGCAACGTGTGTAGAAGTTGTCAGAGAAAATTTGATGCGGGGGCAAAACCGGAGTAACTATGAATCAAGAATCTACTGATATAAACGCGTGCTCGCTCGAATACTTTTGCGAAGTTTGTGATTATTATCCGCTATATCCTGCCCATGGGCATTATCAGTGTCCACAGTGTGGCTATAAAACAAAATGTTGTGAAGGTATGGCGCAGGAGCTGTGAGTAAAATAGGACTGTATTCCGGTACATTCGACCCTGTTCATAATGGCCACTTACGTCTCGCAGAGCACGCGATTAAAGAGCTTGGTCTGCAACAGATTTGGTTTCTACCCGAAAGGAAACCTCGTCGCAAGCAGACAGTGAGCGATATATCACACAGGATTGCAATGCTCGAGATTGCTTCAGCCGACAATGAATCAATAAAGATCGTGCAGTTGGCAGAAGATCAGTTTACCTTGCGAGGCAGTCTAGCATTACTTCAGTCACAGGCACGGTCTGCAGGATTGGTATTACTGATGGGGTCGGATAATGTACCGCATTTACTTGATGCATGGCCTGATTTGGAGCAGTATCAATCGGCATTCTCAATCGCTGTCGCGCAGCGAGTTGGTCATAGCCAGGACACAATGGCAATACTTAAGAAGGTTGAGTTGCGATTTCCCGAGCTTGATATCACTCTTTTGTCACGATCAGCAGATGATATGGCTTCATCAAAAGCTCGTTCACATCAATCAACAGATGTGCCTAGGCAAGTACTTGAGTATATGAAAACACACGCATTGTATGCGTAAAGTCTTTTAGGCTTCTTCTGCTTCGTCATGTTCGTAGTGGCTCTGAAGATAGAGTAAGTGTTTCTCGCGAAACTTCTTGAACTCTGTCTTTCCGATACCCTTTCGTTTAATGAAGGCGCTGATTTTCTCGCTACCAATGAAGTGTGGCAACATCACATACGACGCATCTTCTGCATATAGTTCAGATGCATGTTCGGCGCTGTCGGCCGAGCAGATAAAGACTGCCTTCGGATTCTTGTTGCTAAGCCAGTGAGCTATAAATTTGTTAGTTTCGAAATCGCTCATTGTTGATATGACCATATGAGCTTTATCAAGGTTTAACTCTTCAATTAGCTCTGGATCCGTGGCGTCGCCATACAGGTAATTGACGTGTTGTCTCTCTAGCGTCTCAATAGCTTCCGGATTATAGTCGACGACAATAAAGCGTCTCCCCATGTTTTTAAACGTTCGGACAAATTCGTGGCCGCCTTTTTGATATCCGAATAAGACGACAGGATAATGCGCGCGAGCATCATGCTGTTCGAGCTTTGTGACTTTACGCTCGAATAGACGCAGTCGCTCTTCGATGCGTGAGTAAATCGCGTTGTCATATTTTATAAGGTAGGTTGATAGCGCAAAGGTTATGAGAGCGGTCAGTGTTATCGCCGAAGAGGCACGTTCTGACACGACACCAATACTTAATGCAGCAGCTATGAAGACCAGCGAGAATTCACTTATCTGACTCATCGATATCGCAGATTTAAAGCTGGCACGTTTTGTGTAGCCCATGACACCCATTGAAACGAGAACAACAAGCGGTTTAAGGATGAGTACAACTAAACTGAAAGCGACAGCTATACCAAAAACGCTTGGGAGCTTACCTGGAGTCATTGCTTGCCCGAGGGTAATAAAGAATATGACAATGAAGAAGTCTCTTAGTGGTTTAAGTCGAGAAGCCATCTCTCCGCTATATGGCAAGCTGGCAAGGCTTACGCCAGCAAACAGAGCGCCAGTTTCTATCGAAAAGCCGCTTATCTCAAACAGTGTTGCGAAACCTAGACCCCATGCAAGTGCAAAGATCAGCAACAACTCCTTGTTTCCTTCTAGTATCTTTGTCAGTGAAGGGACTATGTATTTTCCAGCAAGGAACAGTATCAACATAAGACAACTGCCACGTATTGCCAGCAACTCAACAGTTACTACCGAGCCACTCGTGCTTTTGGCGGCAAGTGCTATTTTTGCTACGGTTGCCACCAAATCTTGTAGCAGTAGGACACCGATGGCTATCTGTGCGTATAGTCGAGTGGTTTCTTTCTTATCATTAAATAGCTTCACGATTATAATCGTGCTGCTCATTGCGAGCGCAAGTCCCAAGACTGCCGATTCTAATCTGTCAAAGTGGAATAACTGAGATACGAAGAAGCCTACGGCAGAGATTATGGTTATTTGTGAGAGAGTGGTGAAGAAGACTGTTTTGCCTAGCTTTGAAAAGACCCGAATATTAAGGTCTAGTCCAATGATAAAGAGCAGCAATGCAACGCCCATGCTACTGAGACCGTTAAATGCGGTGTCGGCGTGGATTATCTTTAAAAAAGAAGGGCCAGCAATAACGCCAGTAATGATATGGCCAATAATAAGTGGTTGTCGCAGCAAACGCATTGCGAGAGCAATGACTGCTCCCAACGATATGATGATACTGATTTCGCCAAATACGTTGCTATGCATATGATTCTTGTATATTGTTTATGCTTTTATTATGCATGAAATCCAGCCTACTTGTTAATTTACTTCTCGGGATGTAGTACCGAAAAGACGCGCTAGTAGTTTATGGATATCAGTACTAATCAACACGACCATCACAGAAATGAGTGCGGCAGGAGCTAACTGGGCGAAAGATAAATGGCTCAGCTCAAGAAGCCTGTGGGCGGGAGTGAAGAGAACGACATACTGAAGGCCGACGGCGAGTACGAGCCCGAGCAATAGTTTGTAGTTTGGTCTTGTGAATATTCGTAGAAATGATTGGAACTCATAGTTCGCGCTGATTGCATTTGCCCACTGACTGACTACGAGTACTGTGAAGGCAATGGCCTGGGCATACTCCACGCCATGATGGAGATTGCGCTTGAAGAATACGAGAGCCAGGATCGCCATTATGGCCGAGACCATGATTAGTCGACTGATCATACGAAAACCAAGCAGTGGACTGTTGGGTTTCTGAGGAGGTAGGCGCATTTGTTGAGGTTCTGGGTCGCCGAGGCCCAGCGGGATGACCAGCATGCTGTCAGTGACCAGGTTGATCCATAGGATTTGAGCAGCAGTAACTGGTAGCGGTAGATCAAGTAGTAGCGCGCTGATCATAGTGAGTGCTTCTCCTAGATTGGTAGCAAGCAGGTAAAACAGGACTTTGCGTATGTTAGATATGATAGAACGCCCGAGGCGTAAACCTTTTATGATAGTACTGAAATTGTCATCAAGTAGAACTAGATCACTCGCCTCCTTGGCGGCATCTGTGCCGCTTCCCATAGCCAGCCCAACATCCGCCTCAACAATAGCGGGCACGTCGTTAACGCCATCTCCTGTCATGGCGACTATCTCGTGGCCCTTCAGTGCTTGCATGAAGCGGTATTTGTGAACGGGGAGTACGCGACCAAAAACGCGTTTAGTCAGGAGTGCATGACGAATTCTCCCTCTGCTTTTATCCAATACCGTAGAACTTGATACCTGCGATTTCGCACTTATAAGCCCTGCGCTCATGCCTATATGACCTGCTGTTTCGATGTGATCACCGGTTAGCATTACCACGCCGACCCCGGCCATTCGCGCATCCTTTATGGCGTTTTGGACCTCAGGTCGCAGAGGGTCATTAAGCCCAACAATGCCGTCGATCTCCAGTTTATGAAGTAAAGTATCTGAAAGATTTTCAGGTATTTTATGTAACTTTAGATGGCCAATGGCCAATGTGCGGTAGCCTTGTTTGGCATATTCTGCACTTTCGTTCTCTAGTGTTATGTCGCCTTTTTCGAGTAATGCCTCAGGAGCTCCCTTTACGTAGAGCGTGTAGCCAGTGGTTTCTTTCCATAGCGCCCCGCTCACTCGAAGTTCTTGGTCAAAAGGAAAATCCTTTATTTTCTTGCCAAGAAGTCTTGAAGATCCTGCTTTGCTAAAGTTGTTGTGAATTATTGTGTCTATGACATCGGCATGTTTGTCACCAAAACTAGTGACGCTTTTTCGTGCCGCGGCAGCAAACTCCGTATCATTATTTAAAACGTGGGATGTCGCAGCAACCGAAAGCCTATTCTTTGTCAGCGTGCCGGTTTTGTCTGTTGCGATGAGAGTTAGCGCACCAAGCGTCTCAATGCTGGCAAACTTTTTAACAAGCACCTTTGCTCTCGCCATTCGTTTAGCACCTATAAATAGCATGACAGTCATCGCGATTGGCAGGCCTTCCGGCACGGCAGATACGATTATCGAAAGACTGAAGCGTAGTGCTTCTTCTGTCTCTATGCCTCGATATATTGCCAAGCCAAATACTAGGATGGCTAACGCGCAAATAGCGTAGATTAGTTTTCGGGCAAGCCTATCGATTTTGTGCTCGATAGGACTTTTGTCTATGTGTGCGTCTGTCACCAAAGCATTAATTGCGCCCAAGGCGGTTTTGCTACCGATGGCGCTCACCACCATCTGACCGACACCACTTTGTACAAGTGTGCCTTTAAATAGCATGTTTTTCTGGTCATATAGTTCAAGGCTGCCGTGGAGTGGTTCAAGAGTTTTATGAACAGGCAAAGATTCTCCAGTCAGGATAGATTCATCGACGCGCAGTTGTTCAAGAGCGACCAGTCTACCGTCTGCAGGCACTTTCATTCCTTCTTCGATGAGCACGAGGTCGCCAGGCACGAGTTCGGTCGAATCAATTCTCGCTACCGTATTTTCTCTGCGAACATGTACCTTCAAAACGTCTTGCGAACGAAGCGCCATAAGCGCTCGCTCTACAGAAAACTGCTGAACATAATAGATGCCGACATCGAAGATGATAACTAAGCCAATAATAATGGCGTCTAGCGACTCGCCGGTGAAAAAACTGATGAGTGCCGCAATGATAAGGACGCAGACAAATACATTTGCAAAAGGTTCTAAGACTCGAGACCAGAACGGGCGCTTGATAATAGGTAGTTCGTTTTTGCCAAACTGAACAGTTCTCTTTTTGACTTCACTACTGCTTAAGCCTGACAGACCAGAGTTAAGTTCGTGAAGTGCACTAGCGGCGTCTTTTTCGTAAAGTTTTCTGTTTTCTGTTTTATCTCTCACGGTCAGTTCAGTCTATCAAATTGCTAGTGGTAGAGAAACCACTAAAGCATATGCAATTTGACACTATGCCAGCATCATGCGAAACTATCTTGGTTTTATGTGAGTGATTTGCATGCAAAAATTCTTGCGAGTCGCGAAAAATCAAAACAAAGTGGAGAAAAAAATGAGTGGTTTTGCTGTATTGTTTACGGCTGTATTTACGTGTACGTGGAGTTCGCTGCGTCTAGTGCAGGGTCCTCGCCCGAGGTTGCGTGCGCGAATGCCGGTAGTCGATAGTATTCAGTTTACTGAAAGAATGGAGCAATTAACGTTGCCCATAGGGAAGCGTATATCTGTGCATGTTGCCTCGTCACGGAAAAGTCATTTAAAAGTACGGATTGAGCGCCCCCAATGGGCGCAATACATCCAGAGCGATCTACAGACGTAAAAACCGCACCAATTATTGGCAAAAAATACCATTTTAGAGTATGATATGTTTCTTAAAGCTAATTATCATGACGAACTTCGCGCATCCAATAGAATTCATCCACTCAGCGGACAGTCGGACACGGCCTGAGCACCGAAGCAGACTGGTGTCTGCTTTAGGCTTCTTGGCCAGAAAGAAAGTCGAGTTTTCGGAAGCCAATACACCAGATACTATCGAATCGATCGCCGCTGTGTTTGATGCATATATGCATGACGAGGTTGCCGCACCACCACAGGTGGAAATGGAAGCACGATTGCTGAAGTTCATAGAAGCACAGCCCAAGGGTATTTATGATACGCGCGATATTACTGCTGCCTTAGGCGTTTGCTTTGAAAACCGCATGAACCCTTTTAGGCCAGGCGTGTCGCTTGATGACATAGTTGAGACTTCCGACTCTCTACGAGACACATGGTATGTTTCTCACAGAAGCGAAATTTCAGAGGCTATTTCGGCTAATCGCGTAGATCAAGACTAGATTATTGGGCGGGTGCAGGGGTAGGTTCGCTTACTGGCGCAGGTGTGCTGACGGGGTTTGCGTCAGCAATGGCTTTATCAATGAGTTGTTTGAACTCCTCGTACGATGCGGGTGAGTCAATTTGTTTACCGTTCACGAAAATAGTTGGCGTGCCAGTTACGCCGGTTTTCTTGCCACTCTCTAGGTCATCATTGATAGCAGTGTTGATGGCTTCGCTACTGTAGTCTGATTTGAACTGGTCCATATTTAGACCGAGCTGTGATGCAAAGTTTTCAAAGATTGCTTGCGCTTCTTTGCTGCCGCTCCATTGCTCTTGTGTTTGGTAGAGCTGTGAGTACATCTGTTCGAATTTACCTTGTTTTGCAGCGGCTTCTGCAGCCCGGGCCGCAGCTTGAGCGTTTGGATGAATGCTAATGAGCGGGAAGTTACGGAAGACGAATTGAATGTCGTCTTTATACTCAGCACGAGCCTGCTCAATGATGGGGAAGAATCTTCCACAGCTTGGGCATTGGTAGTCGCCATATTCAATAATTGTTACTTTTTTTGTACCTGCTCCCAGTTTATGGTCGCTTTCCTTTACTTCAAGTATGTTTCCGTTGCTGTATTTGTTTCCTTGCGGTGTTTTTGCCTTACCTCCACTGAGTGCGAAGATACCGATGAGTGCTGCAACGACAACGACTAAAATAATCCAAAAGTTTTTCGACATGATTCCTCCATAAATTTGCCCTTCTATCATAACTGCTGGCTAGTTTTAATGCTAGGGCTGGCAAAAAGTTAGACAATCAGGCTATCATAAGTGCAATGAAAGCATTTCTTGTTTTACTTCTTGCACTCACGCTTATCGCAGCACTTACTATAGCCGCGGCCTTACTGCGAGTATTACGTCGGCAAAGTCTCTTTGAGATGCAACTACGATCTAAAGAGAAAGACGACCCTGCTGCACATTTATTACCATTGTTTTTAAAAAGAAATCAGACTGCATGGCTAGCACGCGCAGTCGTTGTTGTTTCTGAATTGAGCCTCGTTATAGTACTTGCCTGGAGATGGTGGGCGCCCTTTGCCGTCGTTGCTACGTCTGCAGGACTTTTGGTCGGTAGCTATATCATAAATTACTTTTTGCCATATGAGCGAGTTGAGTTATTTGCCGCGAAGTCAGCAGCCTATGTCAACTCGGTGCTTGTGTTTCTAACTCCAGTAACTGCCGTGCTGAGAAGCTGGTTTGTTCGCAAGCCTATTGATGTATCTTTGCCGTTTGTGAGTAAAGAAGAGTTGATAGAGTTGGTTCGCGCGAGCGAGTCCTCCCACGCGAGTCTTAGTGGCGATGAGCGCAGCATCGCTGTGCATGCACTGAGTTTTAGCGACAAAATTATTGCTGATGTTATGGTTCCTCGTCGAGTGGTTAAGGGTGTTGATGTTAAGGCGCAGGTGAACCTGAAACTTATGAGTGAATTGCACGAAAGTGGGTTTTCACGCTTCCCCGTGTACGAGGAAAATCTCGATCATATAGTTGGCACCCTGTATCTGAAGAATCTGGTTGGTGCGGCAAAAAGTGACACACGTCGCGTCAAAGATGTATTTGATAAATCGGTTTACTTTGTCAACGAGAGCCAAACACTTAACCACGCGCTTAATGCCTTCCTACGCACCAAGCACCATCTGTTTATTGTAGTAAATGAGTTTCAAGAAATGACAGGCGTGATTACAATCGAGGATGTTATCGAGCAGCTTATTGGACGCAAAATAGTTGATGAGTTTGATAAGTACGATGATCTACGTGAAGTCGCAGCTCTCGCTGCAAAAAAAGACAAGAAGTCACATACTGATCCGACAGAAGTAAAAGATTAATCCTCGAGATACTGACCAGCCTCAATGAGTCCGAGCGCATCTTCGATTTGCACTAAAATGCTTTTACTTAACGCTCGGTCGCCGATCGCACGTTCGGCCTCAATCTGAATCTCCTGCTCTATGAGATTTCCAGACATACCAAGAACTTCCCCGGTCTCCTCGTCACGGTCAACTTCTTCAGGCCGGCAATATCGCGCCATACATTCAATGATGCTTGATGGCCTAATATAGCTCTCTAGATCTCCGGCTTCTGTTCGCTCCAGCTGGTACCGAGTCTCGTCGTAGCTTCTACCAATTCCCAGAGGAGGGTTCATTGAATCGGTCAGCTTGTACATGGGGTGTCGTGCACCTTGAAACCTTCGTGAGCTAATTTCGACACGACTATCATCACTCAGCCTCCATATCTTTGAGCGATCTTCGACACTATGCGCGTCTTCCATGAGCATAGAAAAGAACGATAACACCCGAGAAACACGAGCAATGCCGATATCATGCAGGACGTCTTGCTGTTGTGCGCAATGAAAAGATGTTTCTAACAACTCATGCATTGGGGTCTCGACTTCAACTCCATCCAGCAACTCACCCAGTCCTATCGGTTGATTGATGTGTCCTCGATATATGCCCTTAGTTAGATCCTGAATGCCTGCGAACATAACTGGAGGCGCGTATGTATCGGATTCAGCTTGTTGCCTATGGACATACAGTCTTTGTTGGCCCGCCATCGCAGAATCAAACAAAGCGTCTAGATGGAGTTCGAATTCATTTGGCAGCTCTATCTTTCTGAAAGCTTGAATTCTCAGGCGCGTAGCCTCGTTTTGCATAAGTTTAGCTTCTGCTTCTGTGATAAGCGCTTCCGCCATCGACTCAAGTTCGCCAAAACCTTCATGTGATTCCATAATTTACTTATTATACAATAGTTTAGCGTTCGTGACCCCAGATATTTTCCGAACAGTACGATGTGGCAGACGGTCTAAACAGCGTCGTCTCAACGGGCAATCCTTGACCCTGAGGCATATACTATATGTAGAGGGTTTTTCTAAAAAAAAGAAGGACAAATAAGCGATGATTGAGCTTTGTATTGAACCTGGCCGTACTGTTACGTGGGAAGAATTTAAACTAGAGAGCACTGCACGAGATGTCGGATCTATCGGACTCGATGGATACGTGAAAGGTCAGCCACGCTTTGAGCGCGTCATAAATGAGGCGGGGCACTGTATTGGTGTGCAGAACTTTAATCACCACGAGGAAGTGAATCGGCTTGCTACGCTGGCAACTTGTCAGCAAGTAGACATAGCCTTGAAGTCTGGATTTGTTGACGGATTTCGTGAGGAACATGGACGGTTTATGGCGAACGTCTATGTTAATGATTCCGATCAGGATGTATGCGCTGCCGTTTGGCTATTGCGCAATAAACATCTCGTGCACGACCAGGGCAGCCCGGTGATAAATAGATTTGTTACCGTTGCCGGACTCATGGACATGACCGCAGGAAGTTATCCGTTTGATCAAGACACACCTTTCTTGGAAACACTAAACTGGATCAATCAACCATACAATCAAGCACGACTGAATGGCGAAGCGACGTCTAACGATCCAGAAGTGCATCGTATGATTATCGATGCGGTAGGCAGTAGGATTGATAAATATATCGTAGGTCGTGATGAAAAGGTGCCGCTTGATACACGCTATACACCTCTCGAAAAAGGAAAGGGGTGGATGATGATCAGGGAAGTAGGTCCGCAAGGTAAACTAGGCGCGATTAATGACGGAGCTGATGCATTAATTCAGGTACGCGATAACGACCCTGAGCATATGCACGTAAGTTTCTGGCGCAAGAGCGAATGGATTCCCATAGATTTCCACCACATTATGGAACGATTGAATGAGGCAGAGCTTGCGCGACTTAAAGAGCTGAAACTTATTGATCACGATGTTGATTCGCTGGATGCGACCAGAGCATGGGGTGGGGGCAATACGACTTTCGGCTCTCCGCGAGTTATAGGCACGCGACTTGATCTCTCAGAAATTGCCGAAATTGCCGATGAATTCTCAAACATCTGAATATACGACATCATCATCTGAGAAATGCGCTCAATCTGTTATAATCGAGATTATGATACGTTTTGGCAGCAATAATATGAATCCATGGGTCGATGCAAGCGCGACTCAGGCGCACGCTATTGCATAAACGACCCATACGAAGCCAGATCTATTAGCTAAACAATTAGGAAAAAACAATGAGAATTCTCAGTAAAGATGTTTCGTCCAAGCCTAACGAGACAGTAACGATTCAGGGATGGCTACATAAGAAACGCTTACTAGGCGGCTTAAACTTCATCAACATTCGAGATCGAAGCGGCCTTACGCAGGTGCTTGTCGAGAAGGGTGAAGAAGTAGAGAAGCTTCGTGGTATGCAAATAGGGACTGTACTTTCAGTTACTGGCACTGTTTTTGCAGATGAGAGAGCACCGGGTGGCGCAGAATTACACGATCCTGAAATCACTGTGCTTGTGCCAGTAGTTGACGAGCCGCCAATTGAAATTGATAAGCCACTCAATCACAAATCTGAAAACCTAGATACCCTCTTTGATAATCGCGTACTGGGACTAAGAAACCTGCAGGAAAAGGCGATATTTGAAATCCAGTCTACTATTTGCCGCGCAATGCGTGAGTATTTCTATGCAAACGACTTTACTGAAATGCATACGCCAAAACTATTAGCCGAGCCAACTGAAGGTGGAGCAGAGGTATTCCAGTTAGACTACTTCGGAAAGACCGCTACGTTGGCGCAAAGTCCGCAGTTCTATAAACAGATGATGGTTGGCGTGTTTGAGCGTGCCTTTGAAATAGCTCCGGTGTATCGAGCGGAGCCGAGTGCGACAACCCGACATATGACTGAATATACGTCTGTTGACGGAGAGATGGGCTTTATTACACTGGACGATTTGCAGAATTTCCTGTCGGGACTACTAAATGCTGCCTGTGATGCAGTTTGGGAGAAACACGAAACAGAACTAAAGCGTTGGAATGCGACAAAGCCTGTTATTCCAAAAGAAATACCAGTCATGAGTATGGCGGAAATCCATGAGCGATACAGTAAAGCCAACGCAACTAGCACAGTTGGAGAGAAAGACCTCCGCCCTGACGAGGAGCGATGGATTTGTGAATACGCGAAGAAAAATCTCGGCTCAGAAGCGATCTTTGTGAGTGAGTGGCCTGCAAGCGAGATGAAGTTTTACCATAAAGCCAACGAACAAAATCCCGAAATCGCTGATAGGGTTGATCTACTGTTTCGTGGTGTTGAAATCACCACAGGATCAATGCGAGAAAACCGTTACGAAGTTGTCGTCGAGCAACTTAGAAAACTTGCCGGTGGCGATCCAGATGATCCCGGATTCACACCTCTGCTTACAGCTATGAAGTATGGCATGCCGCCTCATGGAGGATTTGGCTTGGGGCTCGAACGAGTTACGCAAAAGCTACTTGGATTCGGCAACATTAAAGAAGCAACATTATTCCCTCGTGACCTGAATCGACTTGCACCCTAACAGCGTGCAGAGCGAATCCTGCTTCTTTCCATGGATGGCCATTGCTCGTCGTCGACGTGAAGAATTGTATGAACCATAGCGTACCGATATTCAGTATGAGCATTGTCGTTGGCGCAGATTTCTTCTAGACCAAGCAGATTTAATGCTCGAGATCCAATAGACTGGCAGTCAATATTGAAGCTGTCTCGATGGTAACGGACTTCTTCGCCGTCAGCTGGAACAGTGATCCTGTGTGATCGACTCTCCAAAAAGGCCTCAGTAGTGAACAGAATCGCTAACCCATTCTCAAGTAATTCGTACTTATAGCTTGATCGTCTCGTCAAGTGATCGGGTCTAGTTCTATCGCAGTACAGCATTGTGTCCATGGTGTGCGTGGTGGGTTCGTTTGCAATTAAAGGAGCTATGTTCCCTTGAAGCTGCTGTAGAAAGACCCGAGCCGTTTCGACGTTTCGCTCAAAGACGCTTTGTTGTGATTCCATACGATTGTTATAGCACGACACTATTTGCTAAACATGACCATAATTCCTTTTGCCTATAGGGCGTATACTTAAAGTAGGAAGGAGATCAATATGTCAAAACGTGAATTTACTCCCGAGGAAGCAATGCTCATAGGAGAGCGAGTTGGTATTGATTTTACTAAGATTGACCTAGAGCAGTTCCGACTTGGGCTCGCAGTAGAAATGGAGCATGGTTCGCATGACCCAGAGACCAATGTTACTGACAATAGCGTCAGTTTAACCGCAAAGATTGCATGGGCTCATTTAAAAGAAATTCCCGATTACTATACACGACTGTCAAAAATGGAAGCCGAGGGAGAAGCAGCCTCAGCGTAAAGTTGACTAGGTGTTTTTCGTGCGAATTAACCGCTTCTGATACATAACAAGTTTCTCATTCGTGCCAGATTCGTCGTGCTCATGTACAATCAGCGTGTGAGTAACTATGCTTTTATCGATTCACAAAATCTCAATGTTGGGATTCGCTCACTTGGATGGCACCTCGACTGGCGTAAATTTCGTCAATTTCTCATCGATCAGCACAATTGCGAGAAAGCCTATATCTTTATTGGATTTACTCCCGGTAACGAAGAACTGTACACGTATTTGCAAAAGGCTGGATTTGAAGTTATATTCCGTCACACATTAGAGCATGATGGAACAGTCAAGGGAAACACCGATGCTGAGATGGTGTTGCACACCATGATTGAGTACCCAAACTATGAGAAGGCTGTCATTGTGTCCGGAGATGGCGACTTCTTTAGTTTAGTAGAGTACCTTCATCATAACGATAAGCTTGCTCGCATCCTTGTGCCTAATCGTAAATACTCAGCGCATTTGCGAAATTACGACTCGTTCGTCACTCGTTTGGATGAGATGAAGCGCGAACTACAATACAAACCGCACAGACCAAAACCAAAGCAAGATCAAGACGGCGCTAAACCACACCCCCAGTAAAGCCATCTGTTGACGCGCCCGTAGGGGGATTTTTTGAGGTAGGCATAGTAAGTACTTCCGTCTGCGTGTTGTCGTTGAATCCGAGCTCCTCGGCCTCATAGCTTAACTCAATAACTTTACTGAAATTTAGACCTTCGCCGAGCATGAAAACTCGCCGGTATGTTTCCATGAGCTGTGAAGTGATCAATGGTTTTGGTTGACCCTCAGGCTGCTTTCGAAGTAAATCCTTTATCATTAAAACCGCAAAACCTACGAGCAATAATGGTGACTCAAGTACTCCAAGCAATCTGTTGTAGGCGCGATACCAAGAGGTTCTGGTGCGCAAATTGACGTACTCGGACGCCACGTTCAACCCTGTGATAACTAGTAGCACGATTGTAATAATCGGTTGTCTGCCGAGCACATTTGGTTTCTGCGTGAAAGGATAGCGATTGTAGTCACTCAATGCGAACGCGTACTGAAGACCGATCATCAAAACTACGACCGCAAGTATGCTTGCTGCAATGATGAGTCGGATTTGCACGACGCGTTTAGGGTTGGCAGCCATATTGCTTATGATTATAAGCCAAAGCGTCTAAAAATACTGCTTCTGTGGAAAACTACTTCTTTTTCTTAATTGCCTGTGTAATTTTCTCTATATCGACATGCCATTGGTCTACTGCAAAAGCAGTTGCCGCAAAAGCGAGAATCATGAACACTGCGATAACTTTTAGAGCCATCGTTTGGTCAAGTTGTAGCCAAGTAAAGAGAAGCCACAGTGGTCCTACGAACACAACGAAAGCGATAACTGATACAAAGTAACTCTTCGCTCGAGTGTCAATGTTTACAGGCAACTCTTTATATTGTTTTCCGTCTCGATAGGCGATAAGTCTTCGCAATTTTTCGCGCATGTTCTGTACTTCCCAGAAGTTGTGAATTAATTCATTGAGTGAAAGTGCAAGGATAAGGTTTAGTAGTGTTTGGTTCATGTGGGTTTCTCCGTTAATGGCTATTAGCATACACCAAAAAAGTTGATAGCGAGGCAATAGCCATAAATTGAACCACAATGCCCAGACCCGCAAATTGATGGTAGAATACTTTAAGCTGTTCTGGGGATATGTATAGGCGAGCCATCTGCCGCGCGCGCTAGGTAAGATCGAGATCGAGCGAAAAAGGCGCGCTTCGCTTTGCCTAAAAATCAACTAAACAGCTAGTAAAAAATTATGGATAGTTCTGCGTATAAAATTCTAGTTCTGGTGTTCGCCTTTTTTCTGGGTACAGTGATTTTGTCTAACATTCTCGCGTTACTGACTACGGCTACTTTAAAACTGGTTGCTCGACGAAGAGCAAGGCGGATGCATGGTTAAGAAGCGCACAAAACACCTATCACAGAACACGAAGAAGCTGCTGGGGTACGGCATGATGTTTCTTTGCGGCTTCTTAAGTGTGTATATCTTTGCGGCAAGCTATGAGACAACTTTCAGCGCTGACCTGCCAATCGTAAATTCAGTAAGTAAAGTGACGACACCGCCCGTGTCTAGGTTGCTAGAAACAGGAAGCAAGACAAATCAACTCGACAGTGGAAATTATGGCAAGCCAGCAGTGTTGAAAATACCGAGTCACAATTCAAAAATAGTTCTTGCCCCACAGATCGATCGATCGGGCATATTGCTTGCACGCGCCAACACGGCACATTACACCCTGCTTTCAAGTCCCAAGAACGGAAATCTCGGCAATATTTTTGTTTATTTTATGACTAGCTGGCGCACGGACGCCCATATCGAAACACTCAAAGCTGGTGACAATGTATTCATAGATACCGACAGAGATTGGCGATACTTTTTCAGGGTGGACAGCACAAAGAACGTGGACAAAACTCAGACTTTTGTTATGCGAGAAGCTGTCGCCTCTCAGCTGATTCTGGCAGCTCAGAAAAGCGACAGTAGCTCGTTATTTGTTATAGAGGCATCGCTCGTAAACGTACAGAATGTGAGGCAATAGATGGACGGAGCATGGTTTTACACTTTTCGAAATATTGCAGTATTTTTTGCTGCTGTTATGTTACTCAAATACTATGTGTTTCTAATTTTGGCACCTTGGTACGATGTTAAGGATGCTCGTCGTCGTCTCAGGAACTTGCAACAGTTTTACAATGACCCTAAAAAAGCACCGTATCAACCGCGCGTTTCGGTGATTATTCCAGCCTGGAATGAGGAAGTCGGTATACTGCGCAGCGTTGAATCAATAATCCGCAGCACATATCACAATATTGAAGTAATCGTTGTAAATGACGGATCAACTGATCGGTCACATAGAATGATGCAGAAGTACATGCTCAATCAGCGCGCCCATCGGAGAGGCAATGAGGTGCGGGTTCGATATTTCTATAAGAACAACGGCGGTAAGGGCGCGGCATTGAATCATGCACTGGCGCGCGTGCGCGGAGATATTGTTGTTACTATGGACGCCGACTCGCTATTTTCAAAGTATGCTGTGGAGCGCTTGGTGGGGTACTTTGCCGATCCTGATGTTGACTGTGTTGTTGGCAATGTCCGCATAGCCAACCGATCGACACTGATAGGAAGACTTCAGGCATTGGAGTATATGTTCGGGTTTTACTACAAGCGCGCTCACTGCGTACTTGGAGCGGAGTATATATATGGTGGCGCATGCTCTGCGTTTCGCAAGGCAACTACCTTCGATAAATTTGGATTGTTTGACGCTGCGAACAAAACTGAGGATATCGAGATGAGTATGCGTACAAAATTCTTTGGGCTTAAGAGTTGTTATGCCGAGGACGTCGTCTGTTACACAGAAGGAGCCTCAACGATTCAAGGGTTACTCAATCAACGCCTGCGATGGAAAAAGGGTCGGTTTGATACGTTTGCGAAGTACCGCACAATGTTCTTTTCCCGTGATAAGCAGCATAAACGCTCACTGGGTTGGTTCGTGCTGCCGTTTTCACTTCTCGCCGAGTTGCAGCTTCTGTTCGAACCAATTAGCGTTACCTTGCTTGTAACATACAGCATTATCAGCAATGACTTTGTCTCGCTTGCACTTGGTACTCTGTTTATCGCGGTCTCCTATTTGGTTGTCGGGTTGTTCAGTAGAACACTACGACCGTCACTACTGTTTATGTACCCTTTTACGTGGCCTTTGTTCTATGTGTTGGTTTGGATAGAATACATTGCACTCATTAGAAGCGCCTACATGTCTCTTCGAGGGAATGACATCGAGTGGCAACAGTGGGATAGAAAGGGAATTAGCGCCTAATATGAAAACAAAACATATTATTCTAAACACCGCTATCTTTGCTTTTGTTATGTTATTGGCGGTCCATGTCACCTGCATGGCACTCATTAACCGTTCTCCATTTAGTAATCTTTCCAAATTTAGTTTCCGACGAGAAAAAACATATATTCTAAATGGCCAATGTGGCGGAGGGAATAGTCTGCAAGGCCTTGCCGAGAGTACTGACCCACAATTATCAAAACTTCTCCAATATCAGGATGTTTGCGGTAGCATGCCGGCAACACGCACTATGTTGTTTACGGATATGCCAAATAGCGAAACAGACGCACGCGAAAAAGCTACCAAAATGGCGGGCACACTTAAAGAATTTGATCGAGTTAAAATGGCGCCACTCATAATCATGGAGCCAGTTACTGCATGGGGGTCAATTGACTTTAAGGAGTTCCGGAGTGGGTTGTATGACTCGTGGATTGACACGTACTTTATGACGTTAAAGAGCGAGGGAGTGAGTGATGCGCAAATGGGCATGTGGACACCATTCCCTGAAGCGAATCTTCCATACTGGAATCACCAGAACTCTAAACCTGATGACTTTGCGGTGAATGTGAGCAAGGTAGTTCAGGCTCAGAAAAAATATTTCCCTACCAGCAAAGCAAGTGTGATGCTCAATTCCGCAACGTATGAAAACGATGATTTTGACTGGGCAACGGGCGACTATACGAGTCTAGTCCCATATCTTAAAGATATTCCTAAAGGACTGATAGACAGTTTTGGATATCAAGGTCTGCCGTGGTTGCCACCGGCCACGCAGTCTGGTGTTGGTGTGGTTGATACGAATGAATACTTAAACCCTAAACTAGCAAAAGAAGCCGCTGATCAGCTAGGGGTTAAGGAAATATGGTTCAATACCGGCACCTTTGGAGCGAAGTACACACTAGATGACCTGAAGACAATTCACCCACTTCCTGAGCAGCGCAAAGATCTACTTGCCGGAGTTTTAGTGCAAGCCAAGAAACTCAAAGATGATGGTTATAAAGTTTCCATAAACTTATTTGCACAAGATAAGTCTGCAACAGAAGAGGCCACAGACTGGTCGTACTGGCAGTCAGATCCCAAGACTTCGCCGGCATCAATAGTATTCAGTGATTTTGCTCGTGACGTTAAAGCAAACAACATGGAGCTGTGGCTGTTTGACAGGAAATAATTATTCGCTTTCGTCTTATAAGACTCATCAGTATGAATTTGAGCTTTAGCTCGATTCATAGAGCGAAGTAGACAAGCAGACATCAATGGGGAGAGACGAGGGTGTGCGCTAGGTAAGCGACATGTCTCGTATATCTCTATACCATTCATGCT
The DNA here is from genome assembly GCA_964576475.1 of uncultured Candidatus Saccharibacteria bacterium. Lineage (GTDB taxonomy): Bacteria > Patescibacteriota > Saccharimonadia > Saccharimonadales > CAZNVG01 > CAZNVG01. Next base: position 52,272 of record CAZNVG010000005.1, read on the forward strand.
GCTTGTCTAGAATCGCTTTTCGATCAGCCTCCGGTGGAGTAGGGGTCGGTGGTGCTCGGAGGGGGCTGCTTCAGGTTGGAACCACCGGCCGAGGCGAGGTCGAGCAGCTCGTTGGCTGCGTTGATCGCATCGGCGCTGTTGCCCGAGGCAACGGCGGACTGGTACCTGATGTAGGCGGCGAGCTTGGCCTGATCGATGTTGCCGTTGGTGTCGAAGACGCCGAGGCAGTAGGGATCCATGAACTGCGGTTCTGCCAGCGAGCCAGCGTTGCCGTCACCCTTGGTCGAGGAGAAGTACGCGGTCGGACCGACACACTTCACGCCAACGTTCAGGTATCCATCGGCCATCTCGAGTGCCAGATCCATGCTGTCCTGGTTCAGATCGCCGAGCTCGGTGTCGCCTCGACCGCGGTCGGACTCCCAGTTCTCCTCGATGCCGCAGCCCGAGATGGTGCTGAAGCCGAAGACCAGTAGCACGGCGGCCAGTAGCAGTTGATAGTTTCGTGTACGCAACAGATTGCCTTTCGTTCCTCACTCGACCCGAATGTCGAACAGTCATGCGGACTGCCTAATGTCTCCCGACGCTAGATGAGATATAGATATTCAAAAACGACGAAATACCTATAACTCACCTAGCTTGTATTGATGTAGCTTGTCAAAAGTCATCTTTGCAAAGTCACCTCAACAAAGACAATCAGGACTATACCATGTTTATGTTAAAAAGTCAATAATCCTACTCGAGGTGAATAGAGTGTTTGGGCATTTACATTGCCTATGCAACCTTGTATAAAACTAGTAATGAATGAGCGGATATCCCACCACGATAGTTACGACGATTGTATTGCCATAACGGCGCGTGCGGTTGTCAGGGAGCTTGAGAATGTCAATGAGCAACAACGCGTAACTCATGAACTTCGCTCGACAGAAGGCACTGATCCTGAGTATGTTTTTGGAATAGAGGGTACACACCTTTTACTGAAGTTCATCGAAAACATGGAAGCTCATAACATGCCAGGTTCATCAGTAGTATGGACCGAGCTTCCGCACAAAGAAACTACGCCAGTGCGAAGATTTTCACTAAAAACTCCTGAGGTCACTTTGCGAGGAGGAAAATCGGTATTAGGCTACAAGATTGGTCAGACGGAGTTCTTCGCGCCAGAGAATGATGGTGGCACTATGGTTAGTGCTCGAGTATTCATTTGTAACGACGGTAAACTTCGTTGTAGCTACGGTAGTGGCAGTGACGCAGGTCTTGGCCGAAACTTACCTTATCACTCGGTCACTACAGGGAGGATGCATAAGCGAAATTTTGGTGTAAAACATGACGGCTCACCGGTCGCATTGCCACGCTTTGAGCCGTTACCGCTCGAGCAGACGCTCTATGATATCGAAAAAATGTTGACAGTTCGGAGTGCATAAAAGCTATTTAAGCAATGATTCAGCAACATTGACAAATATTTCATCGACATCTATTATGTAGATAATAAACGGAGTTACCACATGCCTGTTCGAGTGCCTGAAAATCTCATCGATGTTCCTGAATTTCATCGCCAAAGTGCGCTAGTAATAACTAATTTCGGTGAAGTAGCGCTGAGTAACATTGTGGCGCGAGTCTATGACCCAAGTTCGGGCGAGTTCGGTGAGCATCTTGATAAGATCTCCTCAGAAATTGGTGAGGTGCTTGATGATGTTAATGACAGGGCACGTGCAAGCACGGTTACCGTCAAGTCGGTAGTCGACGGATTGGCCGAGGGTGATGTTGGTGAGATTTTTGCAAAAGCACTAAAAGCACCATCTCTGTATTCTGCTCGATCTATCATAGAAGAAGGCGCAGGCGACGCGGTTCTGCCCTTGAGAGCTGGACTCGATGTACGAGTACTTGGAGAAGCGCTCGGTGCACCTTCTGAGTACAGTGGATCTGATTACATTAGAAAATATGCATCGCCTCAAGGCAGAAAGATGCTCGCAATGGCTTTTGAACGTCGCGTGTATTTAGCAGGACTGTCTGCGCCTTCGTTGTACAGCGGTGCGGAAACGATGCAAAAATATGGTCAGCATCCTGAAATTATTCGACAAGGTCTCGATGCAAGAGTATTGCGCGAGGCAGTACATGCACCAAGTCTCTATAGTGCCAGCGAAGGAATTGAAAAGTACGCGACCAGTAAAGATGTGCGTCGTGCAATGCGCGTAGTGCTAGACGCCCGTGTTGAAACCGAGGCTCAGCATGCGCCGAGTCTACATTCCGCACGAGAGACAGTTACAAAGTATGGTTCAAGCAATCCTGTGCGTCGAGAAATATTTGAACGCTTAAATCCTAGAGTTGAGGCCGAAGCGCTGCGTGCAGTAAGTGCGTACAGTGCGCTTAAAACTATTGATGACTATGCGTTCGGTGATGAACGTACACAGATGCGCCGAAAAGTAGCCACACAGTGGTTGCCGCGAGAACAGAATTCGCTTGCGATTGCCGAAGCTGAACTTCAGTCAATGATAGAAAAAGTAGAAGAACTCGAAGCGAAAACAGGTATTGCTAAATTTGTAACACGTCGTAAGCTAAAGCGGGCTAGATCTGGTCGTGACTACACGGGGATGATCCGTGATTCGCGTAAACTCTCGGTCGAGCGACTTGAAGACATACTTCAACCTTAGTTTCTTTTACGCCAATGAGTCGTTAATTATCATCTTCTTGTAAAATGAAGGCATGATTAATTTTACAGAGAGATTAGATAAGGCGATTCGGATTTCAGCTTGGGCGCACGAGCAAGCTGGACAACACAGAAAAGGGACAGACATTCCCTATATCATTCATCCTTTTGGCGTCATGATTATTGCGAGTAACGCAACAGACGATGAAGATGTCTTGATTGCGTGCTTGCTTCATGATGTCCTTGAGGATGTCGGGGATTCCATATACAGCCAAGAAGATATGCTGCGGGATTTCGGTGAGAGAGTCGTTGGTATCGTTAAAGATGTGACAAAAGATCCAAATCTAAAAGATTGGCATGAGGTATCGCGAGCTTATCTTGATCACCTTGAGCATCAAGCCAGTGATCAGGCGGTTATCGTCAGCGCGGCCGACAAAATACACAACATCCTATCAGTACATACTGACTTCGATGAACACGGAGATCAGCTGTGGGAAAGGTTCTCTACTAAGAGCGCAGATGATCAATTATGGTGGTACGGCGAAATAAGTACGTGCGTTGCTAAACGCGAGGCTCCACAAATACTATGCGATCAACTATCTGAACAAGTAAGACTATTACGTACGAAATTAGGAGCGATACATGAGTGATGACACGATAGATATTAATCAAATAGACACAAGTTTCGGCGGGGCAAACGAGCCAGAAGATCCGAAACTCATGGAAATACTCCGAAAGGCGTATAGAGGAGAAATTGACTGTCATAACGCAGTTGTGT
>CAZNVG010000006.1:0-43334 GCA_964576475.1 uncultured Candidatus Saccharibacteria bacterium
GCATCTAAGCATCGATTACGTTGGACTGGTCAAGACGTTGGACGTATCAAAAGTCGCATAAAGGATGAGATCGCCGACCTTGGTATCGGTTTTCCGCTACGCGCCAAGCTAGACAACGTCGTTTTACTCGGCGATGCCGATGAAACAAAGCAGCGATACTTCGGCCTAACGCTTGATCCGGAGAGCGTCGAGGCGGAATTCATCACAGAAGAACATAGCCTGGTCATTAATGGTATCCAAAGTTCATTTGCTGGTTTTAGAAATCCTTATTCGCAGTACGTGCCGCATCTAACGCTGGGAAGATTAGATAGATCAGTACCTCTAGAGCAAAGACAAAAAGCGTTGAATGTAGTGCGCTTACTGCTGCCGCTTGAAGTGCAGCTTGATCCACTCATATTTACTGCGAAACAAGTGATTTAGAAGATTCACACACTCGAAAAAAGTACGGTTTTGTGCTATCATAACTCGTCACATGAGCGATCTTATTTCAATCAAGGGAGCCAGGGAACATAACCTTAAGGACGTATCACTCGATATTCCTAGAGGTAAATTAGTAGTAATCACCGGCCTTTCTGGTTCGGGAAAATCATCGCTCGCCTTCGATACTATTTACGCCGAAGGGCAGCGACGCTACGTTGAGTCACTGAGCTCATATGCACGACAGTTCTTGGGTCTCATGGAAAAACCTGACGTCGATCAAATTGACGGCCTCAGTCCGGCTATTAGCATTGACCAGAAATCTACATCACGAAACCCGCGCAGTACTGTCGCGACTGTTACTGAGATCTATGATTACTTACGACTATTGTTTGCGCGCATAGGTATTCCGCATTGTCCCGTTTGCGGCAAGCCCGTTACACGCCAGACCAACGCCAATATCATTAGTCAGGTGTCTCACCAGCATGCCGGTGCAAAACTTATAATTCTAGCCCCGGTCATTCGTGATAAAAAAGGTGCATTTGAACATATCCCAGAGCAATTTATGCGGGCTGGTTTTGCGCGCGCTCGAGTAGACGGCGTTGTATATGCGCTCGATGAATTTCCAGAGTTAGACAAAGCTAAGAAACACACTATTGAGATTGTAGTTGACCGTCTCGTTAATGATGAGGGCAGCCAGAGTCGCCTGAGTCAGTCTATCGAGCAAGGGCTTGATCTTGCTGATGGCGTGCTCATTGTTCATGATGCTGATACGCAAACCGACACGCAATATTCACTTCTCTACGCGTGTGTTGACCACCCTGAAGTAGCGATTCCTGAGCTAGAACCAAGAACGTTTAGCTTTAACAGCCCACACGGAGCATGCCCCACGTGTACGGGTCTGGGCACTAAGCTCGAAGTTGATCCTGAACTCGTCATACCAAATGGCAACCTGACGATTGCCGAGGGAGCTATTCGTCCGTACAACCGCGTTTCCACAGATGCATGGTGGATGAAGAAGCTCTCAGCAGTAGCAGAAGCACATGGCTTTAGTATTCATCAAAAAACTGGCGAGCTAACAGCAGAGGAACTAAATCTAATTTTCTACGGAACTGGCGCACAAAAATACAGTGTCGCACTGGGAAGTGGCAGAAGTTTCGATGCTACATATGAAGGTGTCATACCAAACCTCGAACGTCGTCATCGAGAAACAGACAGCGATTTTATACGCAGAGATATTGAGCGATTCATGCAGGAGAAACCTTGTCATGCCTGTAAGGGGCGACGCTTGAAGCCTGAAGTACTCGCAGTAACCGTCGACAATATGTCGATAATGGACATTTGCGATTTGTCAGTTAGTGATTCAGTCGAAATGTTCGGAAAGATGAAGCTTTCTACTCGCGATGCGAAGATTGCAGTCCAGATATTGAAAGAAATACAAGCTCGTATAGGCTTTTTGAATGATGTCGGCTTGAACTATTTAAGTCTTAGCCGATCAGCCGTAACGCTGTCAGGTGGTGAGGCGCAGCGAATTAGACTAGCAACACAGATTGGTTCTGGACTGATGGGAGTGCTCTATGTCCTGGATGAGCCAAGTATTGGCCTACACCAGCGAGACAACGACAGACTGATAAAGACTTTGATGCACCTACGCGATATCGGCAATAGCGTCATAGTCGTTGAACACGATGAAGAAACAATCAGAACTGCGGATTTCCTCGTAGATATCGGGCCAGGTGCTGGAATCCATGGCGGCAAAGTAGTAGCAACCGGTACGCCAGATGAGGTTGCACAGCAACCAGACTCGATCACCGGGCAGTATTTAACAGGTAAAAAAGTAATCAAAACACCAAAGAAGCGACGTGCCGGAAACGATAAGTCACTCTTCATCAGAGGAGCTCGCGAACATAACCTGCATGACGTTGATGTAGAGATACCATTGGGCAAACTAGTTGTCGTCTCTGGAGTTTCTGGATCGGGTAAATCAAGCCTCATAAACGACATCCTTGCTAAAGAGCTTTCGGCGAGACTGCATCGAGCCAATGTAGTACCTGGCAAGCACGAGGACATTCAAGGCATAGAGCACCTTGATAAGGCCATCATAATCGATCAATCTCCTATAGGTCGCACACCGCGATCAAACCCTGCAACCTATACAGGTCTCTTTACTCCTATCCGTGAACTTTTTGCCGGTACCCCAGAAGCGAAAATTCGAGGCTACAAAGCAGGACGATTTAGTTTTAACGTTAAAGGTGGGCGTTGCGAAAACTGCTCAGGTGATGGAATTATACGAATCGAGATGCACTTCCTACCAGATGTATATGTTCCGTGTGAGGAGTGCCAAGGAAAACGCTACAACAAAGAAGCACTCGAGATCCACTATAAAGGCAAAGACATAAGTGAAGTGCTGAGTATGACGGTTGAGCAGGCTAACGAGTTCTTTACTAATATCCCAGCTATCGCGCGTAAGTTACAAACACTTGTTGATGTTGGATTGGGATACATTGCACTTGGACAGCCAGCCACGACACTTTCTGGTGGAGAGGCTCAGCGAGTTAAGTTGGCAAGTGAACTGAGCCGACGTCCTACGGGAAGAACGCTCTACATACTTGATGAGCCAACTACAGGGCTTCATATGGCGGATGTTGCCAAGTTGCTCGATGTACTTCACGCGCTCGTTGATACCGGTAATAGTATGGTTGTGATTGAACACAACCTAGACGTTATTAAATCTGCCGACCATATTATTGACATGGGACCAGAAGGCGGCGATGGAGGCGGACAAGTCATAGCAGTTGGAACGCCAGAACAAGTTGCACGCGTAAGCGAAAGCTACACTGGTCAATATCTCAAGAAAATCCTCTAAGCGTATTTAGCGCCACTATTTCTTGTTTTTAGTAGTCTTTTTCTCTACGCGCTTTTTGCGGAATTCTATAAAGTAATGAATAAGCCCAGGAACGCCAATCGACAAAATGACGACTGCAGCGATGACTGGAAGTAGGTAGCGGTCAATATTTGGTATTTTGCTACCGGTGAAATAGCCTAGGTACGTAATGCCAGCACCCCAGATGACACCGCCGATAATGTTGTAGCGAACAAATTCAGATCTGTTCATGTGCGTTGCGCCGGCTACGACAGGTGCAAATGTTCGAACAATTGGCGTAAAGCGCGCTAGCACGATGGTTTTCTTGCCGTGTACTTCGTAAAACGTACGTGCCTTTTCGAGGTATTCCTGTTTAAAGAGTCTTGAGTCAGGACGCTTAAAGAGTCTCGGTCCCGTACGGCGTCCGAACTCGTAGCCAAAGTTGTCTCCCAATATAGCGGCTATCGTACACAAGACCGCAAGTAGGTGAATATCTAGTAAGCCTTGACTTGCCAAGAAGCCGGCAGTAAATAACAAGCTATCGCCTGGTAGGAAAAACCCTATCAGCAGACCAGACTCAGCGAACACTATACCGGCTACGCCAAGATATCCAACTGTTCTCACCAAACTCTCTATATCGAAATGCATTCCCTACAGTATACAGCATCATACTCGACGAAAATGTGGTCAATGAATGTTGTTGGTCTACAACAGGTTACAAAATGCAGGAAATAGGTTATACTAATATCAACAAACAAGGAGTTATTTGTGAGTTCAGATGTTATTTCGCTCGAGTTAGAGAAACGAGAATTAGTCGGTAAGAAAATCAAAGCACTCAGAGAGCAGAATATTGTTCCTGCTGTTATATATGATCGAGGTCAAGCAATTCACGTGTCGGCTCCATATATTCCATTGTCTAAGGCTTGGCTGTCTGCAGGTAAGCACCATCCAATTGAGTTGTCGATCGGCGCCGAAAAGCATCTCGCGCTAATTAAGGACGTTGATTTTGAGCCACTTAAACACCAAATTCGCCATGTCACGTTTGGTGCTGTGCGCCGTGATGAAAAGACTGAAGCACAGGTGCCACTTGTAATGGTGGGCGATTCTCCCGCTGAACGAGCTGGTTTGCTTGTGATTAAGCAGCTAGACCAAGTAGAAGTCAAAGCCTTTCCTCAGGATATTCCTGATCAGTTTGAAATAGACGCGACGAAGCTAGTCGAGCTTCATGACAAAATAACCGTCGGCGACCTGACAGTTCCAAAAAACGTTGAAGTTATTACTGATGCCACAATTCCAATCATTGTTGTTGATGAATCACGTGCTCATGCAGCTGAAGAGGAAGAGGCAGCCGAGGCTGCTGAAGCCGAAAATGCTGCTGACGTTCCATCTGATAAAGGTGGAGACACTGCTCCTAAGCTTGAAGACGAGTAGAAATTCTTAAGCAGGATCAGTATCAGTAAGTAGTCGCGGAAAACGCTCTACCAGTTCACGCAGGTTAGAGCGTTTTTCATCTCTTAGCTCTACCCAGCTGCCATTGTTCCAGGAGTACTGGTCATCAGTAGGACAGATACTGCGTCGCCACATGAGCTTGCGAACTATTTCGCCAGTCACCGGATTGCGCCGCGAGTACTGGATGGCCTGACAGTTTTTGATAGGATAGTCTTTGTCTGCGTCACGCTCAACATATTCAGCTGGCGAAAGCCGTTCGTTTTCTCCACATGCAGCAGCTATTGTATCGCCATGTGTCGTAACAATGTACCCAAGTTCGTCGTCGACTCGGTGCATGCTACCTAAAATGTCACGGTATCTAAGCTGTACGTCCATTATCGACTCCCCACCAGGTGGGCGCCAGTAATATTTGTTGGATTCTCGAAGTTTCTTTGAGATTCCATATTTCTCTTCGCGCTCTACTTCATTGAGTACTCCGTACTCGCCCCAATCACGCTCGACCCAACGCTTGTCCTCAACCCATCTGTCGGGTTCGCAAATGCCTAGCAAGTCAGCCGTCTCCATGGCCCGAACATGAGTTGACGTTACAAAGTGCCCAAACTGGCTAAGGTCAACGTTGTTTAGGATCCACTGTCCTGCAATGCGAGCTTGCTGCTCTCCAAGCTGCGATAAGCGCATCTCACTATCGTGTCGATCGTAAAAGCCTTCAGGTGCAACATAGCTAGGATCGTCCTTTATGCGGCGCTGTATAACGTTTGCTTCTGACTCACCGTGGCGAATCATGATGATATCTACGGGCATAGCCATCGGAATGCTCCTGTTTATGTGTTAATTATACACTAACAGGAAAACCAGTCAAAAATAATCACAAAGAACATTTGGTGTTACAATATTGTTATGGATCCGTCAAATGTTGTTAAAGATTTTTTTGCGCGTAATGGATCGCTCGTTCACTATACAAAAGGTGAGCTGGTATTACATGCGCATACCCGAACTAAGCACTTGTATTTAATTACAGAAGGCGTCGTTAAGGCGTATTCAATCGATAAAAAGGGCACCCCACATGTTCATGCGCTCTTTACTGTAGGTAAGTGCTTGCCACTTGTTCGTGCAATACAGGATTCCACGAATCATATTATTTGCGAAGCCCACACGAATGTCGCTGCCTTGCGTGTATCTCGTGAAGTATTTATGAGGCAACTTGAAGAAGACCATGCCTTCACAAGAGCGCTGCTAGACCAGTCATTGGCCCAGTTTGCACTGTTCACTGATCGCATTGAGAACTTGGAATATGGTAGTGCACGGGAGAGATTACTATATCGGCTACTGACGCTAGGCGCAGCCTACGGCATTAAAAGTAGTGATAATACCGTAATTGCTATGCCTCAAACCCATGAAGATTTAGCGCAGAGCATACAAGTTTCTCGTGAGGTCGTGTCTCGACTGTTAAGCGAAATGAAGAAGCAAGGTCTTATTGAACATAAGCGAGGAGAGATTTCTTTTCAACCTCAAAACCTACTAAAACAACTCCATGACAATAGTCTAAATCTTGATCATTTCGGTTACTAAGAAACTGTCAAAAATCACAAAACTCGCCGAGATCCTTAGGCACACTTTATAGCGTAACTAAGGAGACGATTGCCGTGGAAGTTTCAATTATTCAAGAAGACTGTACCGGATGCAGCGCATGCCCTGACTATGCTGATGTGTTTTTCATGCACGATGATGGAATTGCCTATGTAAAAGAAGCAGGAACGCCAGTTGATCTGAGTGTGAGTCCGAAGATTGAAGGATTTTTAGGAAAGGTTGCAGTTCCCGAAAAGGATATAGATGAAGTCATAGCTGCCGCTGAACAATGTCCGGGCATGTGTATCTATGTACATGTTGACGCTGAGGCTGAAATGTCAGCTAGCAGCTAGTCTTCCATGAATCCACCAGATTGATGGTTCCATAGTCCGGCGTATGTTCCGCCGTTACTGAGCAGTTCTTTATGGGAACCTTGCTCTGCCACTGCGCCGTTCTTGAGAACGATTATTCGATCCATATGTTGAATTGTGCTCAATCGGTGAGCAATGACGATAGCAGTTCTACCCTCCATAAGATTCCACAAAGCATCCTGAATGAGTTTTTCGCTTTCAGAATCGAGTGCACTCGTCGCCTCATCCAAAACTAGAATGGGCGAGTTCTTGAGCAGCGCGCGTGCAATCGCAACACGTTGTCGTTGTCCGCCAGACAGCTTAACGCCTCGTTCGCCGACTAACGTCTCGTAACCCTCTGCCAGCTTCTCAATAAACTCATGAGCATTAGCTTGCTTGGCAGCCTTAACTATCTCCTCATCAGTCGCATCGTCACGACCATAGGAAATATTTTCTTTAAGGCTCCGATGAAACAATAGGGGCTCTTGTGGAACATAGGCGATGGCATCGCGAAGCGATTCCTGTGTAACTTCAGCTATGCTTTGGCCATCAATGGCAATGTGTCCTCCGTTAATATCCATGAAACGAAGTAAAAGTTTTGTGATCGTAGTTTTGCCGCCACCTGAAGGTCCTACGAGGCCTACTTTTTCTCCTGGATAAATGTGTAGATTTAGCTTGTTGAACAATACATCTTTCTTGCGCTCGGTATCGCCGTAATGGAAATCCACTGACTCAAAAGTTATGAGTCCTTTGTTTAGCGCTAATTTCTTTGCGCCCGGAACATCACTTAGCGCCGGTGGAGTATTTAGGATTTCTGTCATGTCGTGTGCATCGCCAAATGTTCTGGTAACTCGGCGCATTATGTTGCTTGCGTCCCAAAGCCTGCGACATAGGTTTGCAGTGTAGCTATATAGCAAGACGACAGTACCAGGAGACGCCAGCTTATTGACGACGGCCCATACTGAAACCACGATTCCGATAAGGCTAATAGCTGCAGTCATTGAATGGGAAGCAAAATCAGCCTTTGTCGTAACAGTTCGTAGTTCCAAACTTCTGCTAACGCGCTGATTTACCACCTTTTGAAATAGTCGTTTTTCCTTGGATTCTTTTGCCGTTGCTTTGACGGTAGCAATGTTTCCAATGACATCAGCGACCTGTGCAGTCACTCGTGAATCGGCCTGGGCTTCGCGGGTATTGAATGTTATTTGCTTGCGTCGTAGCCGCCACATCGCATAGAGGTACAGCATGGTGAACACTACGATGAACAATCCATAGAAGGGTACTCGAGAAGTAACGATGATAACGGTACTGATAAGAAACACAGTTCCCGTCAATAAATCAAAAGCTAGGATATCGAACAGCGTTTCGAATCCACCAACAAACTTACCGGCCTGAGATACAAGCTGTCCGGAAAAACGATTATTGAAGAAGGCTGTGTCAAGATTCATGAAATGCTTGAATACCGTGCGGTATAGGTCTCGATACATAAAGTTCTCGAAAATCCAGAGAATCCAGACCTGCACTCGCCAGAAAATGATCTCAGCAATCAGTGCAATGAGTATGGCAATAAGCCAGACACGGTAATCCTTCATTGATCCGACGTCGGGTCGTATCAACTTGTCCAAAATACGGGACACAAAATAAGCACTGAGCACTTGCTGACAAATGATGGCAAATGTCGTAAGCAGCCCAATAGCAAGTAAGCGCTCTTTGTATACACGAGCGTGCTGCCAGTACAAACGAATTGTGTCTTTGGGTGAAACCATACATACGTCCTAGATCGACCACAGTCGACCATTAAAAATATCTTTTTTAATATTTTTGTTTTTAGAGTTTTTCGCCGCCTCTTTACTACTAGTTAACGCACTATAGCAATAAGCGAAGCATTACACAAGTGCTAACTGTGGTAAAATGATACTTCAAATGAACAAAGTCATACTGTATTACAAATTCACTCCAATTGCAGATCCAGCAATGACAGTCCGCTGGCAACGCGAGTTGTGTGCAAGATTGAACCTCAAGGGGCGTATTATCGTTAGTCCTCACGGTATAAATGGAACTCTTGGCGGCGACATTGAACAGCTGCGTAGCTACAAACGTGAGATGAACAGGTCTGGCGTATTTCGTGGGATTACATACAAATGGAGCGATGGGAATGGTGAAGAATTCCCTCGGTTAAGTGTCAAGGAGAAGTCGGAGCTCGTAGCGTTTGGCGCTCCTGAAGAGCTTGAAGTCGATGAATCTGGAGTAGTTGGCGGTGGCACGCATCTCAAACCTGCGCAGCTCCATGAACTAATCAAACAAAAAGGCGATGAAGTTGTATTCTTTGATGGCCGCAATGCATATGAGGCAAAAGTGGGAAAGTTTAAGAATGCAGTTGTGCCAGATACCCAGACAACTCGGGACTTTTTAAAAGAGCTAGCGACAGATAAGTACGACGCCCTTAAAGACAAGCCGGTTGTGACGTACTGTACTGGTGGTGTGCGTTGTGAAGTGCTCAGCGCGCTCATGAAGAAACGTGGTTTCAAAGACGTGTATCAAATAGATGGTGGAATTGTGAAATATGGCGAGACCTATGGCGACGATGGTTTATGGGAGGGCGCACTATATATATTTGATGGTCGTATGCAGCATAGATTTTCCGAAAATTCTAAAGACATTGCTAATTGTGGAATATGCGGTCAGAAGACAAGTAGCTTTGCGAATTGTCATGATGTTAGTTGTAATAAGCTTTTCGTAGTCTGCGACAGCTGTCAGACTAGCGCTCGCGTACAGTGTGATTCTCACACGGCAGTTCCTGCCTAGGTACTAAGTCGCCAATTGAATGGTGCCCTAGTATATCGGCACGAGTTGGGGGGGCTGGGGTAGGTAGAGAGGTTCGGTTGATGAGTGATGATTTGGGGGGTCGATTGTATCGATCCTTGTATCACTCATGCAACATGAACTCTCTCTACCTACGCCCAGCGCGATCTTGTTTCCGCCATGGACCCGCCTTTCAGGCTGACTCGTCCAACGAGATGTCGATGCCCTGAAGGACGCCGTCACCTCGTCGGTAACGCCCGAGCTTCCTGGTGGCGACCTGATTCCTGACCGAACGCAACGGACCCGAGCCACCGAAGACCGGCTTGTCGAGTTCGAAGAAGTAGTCGAGGAACATCTCGTTGCAGAGACACATCAGGACGATGAGTGGCACGATGATGCAGACGAACATGGTCGGATGGTCCGGCCAGATCGTTCCATCGTCGATGCCGGTCGTCATCATCACGGCTCCGCCCATGTCGGCGAGGCTGTCGAAGATGGTGACCGTCACAGCAACAAGGATGGCGCCAACATGGTGCCACTTGAAGCGGTTCTCGGCCTTGACCGTCTTGACGAAGTTCCACAGGGCGATCTGGATGCCGGTCGTGATCACGCTGAGCGCGAAGCCGGTGAACAGAGCCCAGGAGATCTTCGTGTCCGTCAACGGGATCGTGAACGAGCCATCGACGTGCTTGAGACCGGTGTTGTAGTAGTTCGAGCCCAGGAGGATGTCTCCGAGGATCAAGAACACACCAGCCAGGAAGGTGCTGAGATTCTTCGACCAGACGCCGAAGATCCGCACCCCCTTCCGCACCGTACCGGAATTGTTTCCGTAGGACATTGCTACCACCTCCAGGTGGATTGGGGAATGGGGAATTTTGAAGGTGCATGAGCGCTGAGAACAACGCGTCAGAACCGTGTACCCGTGCAAACGCACAAGATCGCAGTATAGTATCAATATATTGACAATCTGTCAATAATTGGTAAGATTAGTTTTTAATGTATTAACCATGGAAATTCAGGTGTCTTTGCAGGAAAAAGCCTACTACAGTCCAGGAGCAAGTAACGAGCACGATAACTGCGCTCTGTTTACTGATGAAAATTATGAAGACAGGTATGCCTCGGCGATTACTGCCGGAAGATATCCAGAAGAAAATGAATTCTTTGACCAAGCGGTCGCAACACCCTTCCAACGTCTGAGGATGTGGGGTGTACTTGCGGTTTCAGTATACGGTGTATCTCGTGTCGTGTCTGGTGTTAACCCTGTTGAAGAAGTTAAGCACGCTGTTGAGCGTGTTGTTGAAGTATTTCGGCCTGCACCCGAGTTTACGCAGCCATCACTTTCTATGCGTAGTGCTGAAAACGGCTACTACCTAAACGCTGCCGACATGGAATACGTTAAGGAGCTATCGGCTCAAGTAGTTCTGACGCCTGATAAGTTCAGGAATCTTCAGATAGACACAAGTCACCTAGGAGTGTTTGATGATGAGCTTGGCTTCGTCGATGCGCAGCCAATTGCTTTTGTTGGGCACTGGACCGGCAAACGCTATGAAAACGGCGTTGAGCAGTTCATAAGTTCGATTAAAGGCCGTCGTGGCAACTGCTGTAATGTTATGTACTTTATTGACGACAACGCGCAAATATATCAATTCTTTACAAATCCAAAACAACGAGCTGCGCATGCTGCGGGCTTCAACATGGAAAGTCAGGGTGTAGAGATCGAAGCTGCTGGATTGCGCGATTATACACCTGCCGAATTGGAATCATTTAGTCTATTAACGCTCAAGTTTCTCATGGATAACAATTTAGAAGTTTCTCGTCGATCTATTCTTGGTCACGCTGAAGTGGATAAACGATTCAACGATGACCCTTCGGGTAAAGTCGATATGCCACCAGAGCTGCTGGATCAGCTATTCCCTAAGATAGCTCAGTTAGCCGTTGAGGTTGGCTATGGCGACCGTGTCGTATCTATAGCAGATGCCAGAGCGATGTATACTCCGCTAAGCGAACTACAAGCTAACGAAAAGCTCGCTTCCTTTATTCCGCAAGAACAAATAGGCATGTACTACAATGCCGCCCAGGAGTTTGGGGTTGATTGGCGCGACGTTGCAATGATTGTATGGCTTGAGCATCACAGTTATACCAACGGTGGTTTTCAAGCACTTGACCCGCATTCTGATGAATGGGCGAGTTCGGGTGCAGGTGCAAAGGGGCCCGGACAATTCATGGATCGAACCGCAGAAGGATTAAAGGTACGCTATCCACAGCTAGCGGATATCGATCACACAAATGATTTTGAAGGTTCAATGCGAATGATCGCAGCGTATTTAAAGGACATGAGTGGCGGTAAAAAAACTGCTCCTGAATTACTTGCGCTTCGATACAACGCTGGCGGCGGAACATTTATTAAAGACGACCAATATGTCTACAAGTCTAAAGGTGAGCTAAAAGTGTGGCCTAACAAGAAACAAAAAGAGATTGCTCAGTATGTAGCAGAGGCTGGTAATTTCCGTCGACTCATCGACGCTGTATTAAATGCCGCGTAAACTAGTACTGTGAATCAAGCACTCCAAGAAAAACTTAAAACACTACCTCGTGAGCCTGGCGTCTATTTTCACAAGGATCGGAAAGGCGAAATTATTTATGTCGGCAAGGCAGCGGTCCTGCGCAATCGTGTACGTCAGTACTTTCAGAAATCTCGGACTCGAGACCCAAAGACAGACTTGCTCGTAGCTGATATATACGACACAGACTGGCAAGTAGTCGACTCAGAAATAGAGGCCTTGTTTCTAGAAGCTGAACTTATTCGTCGATACATGCCTCGTTATAACATTTTATTACGAGACGATAAGTCGCAAAGTTTTGTGAGAATTGACTTTAAAAACACCTATCCGAGCGTGACCCTCACGAGACGACCGCTTGATGATGGCGCAACTTATTATGGTCCATATTTGTCTACCTTTGCCCTAAAGCGAGCGCTGAAGTATTTGCGCAGAGCATTTCCATATTCCATGCATACCGTTTTGCCAAAGCGCGCCTGCCTGCAGGTTCACCTCGGTCTTTGCCCCGGTCCAGAGACAGGAGAACTTGATGAGAAGGACTATAAAGCAAATCTACGCCGGCTGGTTCGCGTGCTGCAAGGACAAAGGAAAGCAATAATTGCTGAGTTGGAGCGAGACATGAAGCAGGCTTCAAAAAACTCACACTATGAGGACGCGGCTCGCTACCGTGATCAAATACACGCTCTTAAGAATCTTGGCCAACAAGTTATTTTTAGCGATAAAGAGTTCATGGATCTTAGCAAAGATCATGCGCTGATTGAGTTAACCGAACTATTGGGACTAGCTAAGGTACCTAAGCGAATTGAAGGCTTTGACATATCGCATATGCAGGGGACCGACACGGTTGCAAGCATGGTTGTATTTACGAATGGTGTCGCCGATAAAGCAAACTACCGCAAATTTAAATCACGCATTGCAGGCAACGATGATTTTGAGCATATGCGAGAAACAATGACTCGTCGGTTCTCAGACAAGAATACGAAAGCTTGGGGCAAGCCGGATCTTCTACTAATTGATGGTGGCAAAGGACAGCTTGAAGCTGTGTTGAGCGTGCTAAGAGAAAAGAACATCTCAATTCCAGCGATCGGTCTCGCGAAACAGCGTGAAGAAATTGTCGTGCGAAATGACTGGCAACTCACCGATTTACAGAAGTCAACAGTTCACAGGCTGGGTGGTTTTGTTCGGGATAGTGAGGATTTTTCACTAGTAGACCTTCCAAACAATACAAACATCGTCAAATTACTACAGCGCATTCGTGACGAATCACATCGATTCGCTGTGTCATACCACTCAGTATTGAAGGTAAAAAGACAGACCACAAGTCTGCTTGATGATATTCCGGGCATTGGTCCTACAACAAAAAAGAAACTATTGAGAACCTTCGGAAGTCTGCGAGGCGTCATGCAAGCACGTCAAATAGAACTGGTAGCGCTTATCGGAGAAAATAGAGCAACTGTACTTAGGCAGTATCTTCGAGCGGAGGCGAAACTACAAAAACATGCAAAAGAAACTAACGAATAAAGCTTAGAATCGGGTGGTGATTGGATGGATGGTTCATACTGAGAATGACCGTACTGACCTGGTCGGCGATGTCGGAAGTGGCGTAGACGTGATCGAGCGCAAGAAGGTCGAGCGACAATTTGCCAATTTTATTGACGAATGTTTTGGTCCTAATTGGATCTCGGATGGCCATCCAGTCGGAATCTTCGAGTCTTTCTAGCGTTGCTCTACCAAAAGTCGTATTAAAGTCTCCGCCTACAACTGTACGACTATCAGGCAAGACTTCTAGAAGCTTTTCGTCCTCAGCTTCTATGAGAGCGCGGTTGATGATAAAGGGATATGATTTGTGAGTAGTGGCTATGGTTATTGGTTCTGAACCACTTCTTTGCACAGAGAAATAGCCCAGCCTACGTGTTTTAACGCCGCGAATACCTCTTCCTCGGCTTAGTATTTCCCAACTTACTTTCGGTAGCTCAGCATTTGAGACTATGGCTATACCTTCGCTTACATTGGCATTTAGTCGAGTAGTGGGCTGATATTTAACATCATAACCTCTGCTCACTAATAGTTCTCGCAGTCCTGTGCGATCTTGAGCGCTGGTAACCTCACTAAGGCATAAATAGTCAGGATCAAAGTCATCTTCAATAGTCTCAATCGCCTCAAGCTGTTCAGCTGGATCGGCTCTATATAATGTGTTCCAATAAATGACTTTGGTCGGCTCGCCCATAGTCAAAGTATAGAATACTTACTCAACTATACATATTTGACAAAACTGCACACTCGATAACTTTTGATGAACAATGTGCAGGAATCTATTTTGCTGCGAGCCATGAAAATTACTGTGAGACAAACGATTATTTGACGTTCTATCTGTCAAATATCTTAGAAATAATATTCTGTCTTGAAGCGGCACCTCTGTTATACTGCACTCATGAATGCACAAACCATACGACAGAAATATTTCGAATTTTTTAAATCACGTGGGCACGCGATTATACCGAGGGCACTACTTGTACCGCAAAATGATCCTTCGACTCTTTTCACGGGATCGGGTATGCAGCCACTTATTCCGTACCTCTTGGGCGAAACGCATCCTAGCGGCGTACGCCTGGTTGATAGCCAGACGTGCTTGCGTGCTATGGATATAGAAGACGTTGGAGATGATCGACACACCACGTTTTTTGAAATGCTAGGAAACTGGAGTCTCGGCGATTATTTCAAAAAAGAACAAATTGCTTGGTTTTTTGAATTCTTAGTTGATGTCGTGGGACTGGATCCAACAAAGATATACGTCACGTGCTTTATTGGTGATGAGAAAAATGGTATCCCCCGTGACGAGGAAGCCGCCCATATATGGCAAGAGCTATTTAAGAGCAAGGGCATAGAAGCTCAAATTGCAGAAATCGGCTCTCAAGAAGATGGTGACAAACGAGGTATTAAGCCGGGCGAGCGAATATTTTACTATGATGATGGCGAGAACTGGTGGTCGCGAGCAGGAGGTATTGAATCGACGCCGATAGGAGATCCTTGCGGTCCTGATTCTGAAGTTTTCTATGATTTTGGCGAACACAGTCACAAAGCCGGCTTCGGCGAACCGCATCCAGCAAGTGATTCTGGTCGTTTCGTTGAGATTGGCAACCAGGTGTTCATGCAGTATCGACGAACCGAACATGGCTTTGAAAAATTAGCAAAACCAAATGTCGACTTTGGCGGCGGGCTAGAACGTATTGCGCAGGCTGCCATAGACTCATCAGATATGTTCCGCATCAGCATTTTGTGGCCTATTATTGAAAAACTGCAAGTTTTAAGTGGTAAAAACTACGACCTACACCGTGTCAGCATGCAGGTGATAGCAGACCATCTTCGTGCTGCAAGTTTCCTAGCAGTAGACGGCATAAGCCCTAGCAACAAAGAACAGGGCTACGTTATGCGACGATTAGTTCGACGTGCAATTCGTCAAGCATTCGACCTTGGTATTGAGCAAAATTTCTTGGAGCAAGTCGTTCCTGTCATAGTCGACCTGTACATCGATGATTACCCGGAAGTGTCAGCAAACAAACAAGCTGTCATAGATGTGCTAATCCGCGAAGAAAAGGTATTTCGTCAAACTCTACGTAAAGGAATCCATGAGTTTAGTAAACTAACGAGTAACGGACTGAGCGGTGAAGAAGTATTCAAACTCTATGACACGTACGGTTTTCCTGTAGAACTGTCTGTCGAAGAGGCGTACAAACAGTCGGTCAAAGTTGACGAAAACTGGCAGAAGCAATTCGAGCAACTTATGAATGAGCAGAAAAGCCGTAGCCAAACCGCAAGTAAGGGTGCCTTCAAGGGTGGGCTTGGTGGTCAAACCCTACAGCACAAAAAATATCACACCGCTACCCACTTGATGTACCAGGCTTTGCGTGACGTGCTCGGCGATCATGTCATCCAACGCGGCAGCAATATAACAGAAGAGCGGCTTCGATTTGATTTCAGTCATCCACAAAAAGTAACACGCGAGGAACTGGAGCAAGTAGAAGCCATAGTTAACGAGCAAATTGCAAAAGATCTGAAAGTAAGCTGGGCGGAGTATCCAACTCCAGAAGCAACGGGGCCTCTTGGCGCACTTGGACAGTTTGGTGACAGATATGGCGATACGGTGAAGGTATATAAGATGATCGCAGACAATGAGGACAAACCGTTTAGTTTTGAAATATGCGGCGGTCCACACGTTGATCACACATTACAATTGTTTGAAGACGGTAAACGTTTCAAAATTCTAAAAGAAGAAGCAAGCTCCGCTGGCGTGCGTCGAATCAAAGCTGCGCTAGTTTAAACGCTAACAATTTCAAAAAAGTAGGATTTTATTTAAAAAAGCTTGCATAGGGTTGATATACTAGTAGTACGAAACTAATAAACAAACACGAGGTCTAAATCATGGCTGCACCAGGTGAATTGTATCGTCGCGCAAATGTATCAGATGAACATAAACTTCGTTTCGAAGTTGTTATGGATTCTGCAATTGATTCACCAGTGTGCAAAAAGGCCCTCATGTCAGACGAATGTCGAGAGTTAGGAATTCGCGTCGACACCGATGCTACAATCGGACACTTTGCTGTTGTGCTGACAGGAGAAAATCGTGATTCTCTTAGCAGGCAATGGCTAGTGGTTACCGATGTAGTTATCGGGCAAATATTTGACGAGCATCATCAACCGCTCGCCACTCCACTAGAGCTACCCGCAACCGGCTGATCTGGTGTATAATCGTAACCAGTATGGTTCTGAAGAACATAAAAAAACTAAAGTCGTTAAAAAAACAGTTACCACACCGTGACAATTTGCTGGTCGCGCTTGATATAGGTACGGAAAATGTCAAGGCGCTTATCGGAAAAGTTGTTGGAGGTGATATTGAGATTATTGGTGTTGGACGAGCTCACCAAGGGCTGAGTGATATGTCATCAGGTGCAATCGCAGACATCAGCGGTGTCGTAGCAAACTGCGATAAGGCACTGGCAGAGGCCGAGGAAATGGCAGGTGTTAGCGCGAAAGCAGCAGTTGTTGGCATTGCCGGTGAACTTGTAAAAGGAGCTTCTACGACAGTGCGTTTTCGTCGTCGTGACGCGACTCAGGCGATTGACATGGATGAGATGGAGCGAATCGTTAAGCTTATCCAAGATCGTGCCTACGATGCCGCTAAAAACCAATTAGGCTGGGAAATAGGAAATAAAGACGTGGAAGTGCGTCTTGTTAACAGCGCCATAGTAAGCATGTCTATTGACGGACAGCGCATTACAAACCCCATAGGATTTCAGGGGCGCGATCTAGCGATACAGCTCTACACCGCTTTTGCGCCGCTTGTGCATATTGGAGCCCTCGAACAAGTGTGCAAGGAACTGGAGCTCGACCTAGTCGCAGTAACGGCAGAGCCTTTTGCAGTTGCTCGATCAGTGATCGGCAATGATTCAACAACAAGTTTCAGCGCTATTTTGATCGATGTGGGCGGCGGAACTACTGATATTGCGATTGTGAACGATGGCGGCGTCGAGGGAACTAAAATGTTTGGCATTGGCGGTCGTAGCTACACACGAACACTAGCCAATGAGCTCGGCGTGGACTTTGAAATGGCAGAGAAGTTAAAGCTCGCACTGGCTGGTCATGAGCTGCCCGAGAAAAGACGTACAACTATTGAATCAGCACTTAGTAAGACGCTTGATGTATGGATGTCTGGAGTAGAGTTAGGGCTTAGTGAGTTTGATAAGCTAGAGCACTTACCCCGTAAAATTTTGCTATGCGGTGGAGGCTCCAGTCTTGATATTTTAGTCGAGGCGCTAGAGCAAAAAGAATGGTACAGAGATCTGCCATTTACGCGTAAGCCGATCGTTGAGCATATCAAGCCAGAACAAGTAGTTGGTATCGTTGACAAGACTGACGCGATCAAAGATCATACAGTCATAACCGCAATGGGGTTACTTAGAGTAGGCGTTGATACTATAGGCGACGTCGATAACGATCAGGCATCAATCAAACAGCGACTTAACAGGCTATTATCTATATAATCAGATTATGACGACACCAAAACGAGAAATTATTTACATCGATATTGAAGACGAAATAACGTCTATCATTGATAAGGTTGTCTCTGCAGATTCGAAAATATTAGGTCTGGTCCCACCAAAACGCGCCTCAATGCTGCAGTCGATCGTAAATATGAAGCTTTTGAAGCGTTCGGCAGATCAGGCAGGTAAGAAAATCGTTCTTGTTACCAATGAATCAAGTCTCTTGCCGCTGGCGGGTCTTGCAGGAGTGTATGTTGCGAAAAATTTGCAGTCTCGACCGTATATTCCAAAGTCTCCAGGTGAGCGCGAAGAAGAGACTAATACAGATGAGCTTGAAGTTAAAGAAGCTGACAGTAGTGTTGGTGCGCTGGCTGCGGCTAGCGGTAAGGAAGTTCCTCTCAAAGAGAATATCGACGAGCTACCTGAGGACGTGCCTGAGGATTTGGGAGAACTCCCAGAAGATAAACCTGTAGTAACAAAGAAGAAATCAAAGAAAGACAAGTCACCTAAAATACCTAATTTCAATAGCTTCAGAACTCGAGTGCTACTTGTCGGCGGTATCTTTGCGCTCATTCTTGTAGGGTATTTTGTGCTCTATCGTGTACTTCCTAAAGGTTCTGTCGAAGTCAAAGCTGAAACCTCACGGGTACCAGTTTCCGGCTCGATAAGTGCCGCACTATCCGCTAAGTCTGATGATGTGGACAAGGCTATACTGCAGTCAGAAAACAAGCAGATTCAAAAGACCCTATCTCAGGATTTTAGCGCGACAGGCACCAAGAACACCGGAAATAAAGCCACGGGAACGATGACGGTCACGAACTGCGACAGTACTGATTCGATTACCCTGCCGGCAGGTACATCCTTTACGGCTGGCAACTTTGTCTTTAAAAGCACTGCCGCAGCCACGATACCTGGTAGTGGGTTTTCGGGTGGAGGAAAAGTCTGTAAGAGTGACGGCAAAGCGACTATTAACGTAACTGCCGACCAAGCAGGAGACACATATAACCTAGGTCCAAGAGCATACACAGTAAGTGGCGTGTCTGCTAATGTCACTGCGTCGGGAGCACAAATGGCTGGTGGCACAACGCAGAACGTAAAGGTGGTGAGCGAAGAAGACGTCAATGCTGCAAAGCAAAAGATAGCAGGGCTAGATAGCAGCGAGGTTAAAGATGAACTCACAAAGCAATTTGGTGATAGCTTCGTAATAGTCGACAGCAGCTTTACGAACTCACAAGGGCAAGCGACAATTTCGCCTGCTGTTGGTGCTGAAGGTGAGAGCGGTAAAGTTACGCTTAGTGTTACGTACAACCTACTAGGAATTCGAAAAGACAGCCTGCGCAACTACATAGAAAATCTTGCTAAGAAACAATACGATGCTGATCAGCAAAAGGTCTACGATGACGGTATCAAGAACGCTGTTCTTAAACTCGACAAAAAAGTAGACGACAACAACTATACTGTGAGTCTCAGCACGGATGTCTATGTGGGTCCTCAGATAAGCGAAAGTGAATTGGCTGAAAAGATCTCTGGAAAGCGCGTTGGCGAGGCCGAGGAACTGATACGAAAGACTCCTGGTGTACGGGATGTGCGGGTACGTGTTTCACCGTTCTACGTAAAAACACTGCCAAAACCTGCTAAAATTAGTGTTACCTTTGATGTCGAACCAATCACCACAAGTCAATAATTATCTCGGTATAGATTACGGAGAAAAACGAGTAGGCGTGGCGCGAGCTAGTGCGGTTGCACGTCTGCCCGAGCCGCTAATAACACTGCCAAACAGCGAACACATTATTGAAGACGTCATTGCGCTTGCAGAACAAGAAGACGCAGACGTCGTCGTCGTGGGTTATCCACGCGGTCTTGATGGGCAAATTACTGAGCAAACTCGCAAGGTACAATTATTTATTGACCAACTCCAGGCTGCCGGCGTCACAACTGCAGTCATAGACGAGGCGGGGACGTCTGTGGCGGCAAGTGAATACCTGCGCAGCAAGGATCGTCCTCACTGGAAACATGAGGGAATTGACGCGATAGCAGCAGTAATTCTATTAACTGATTATTTGGAGCATCATTCATGAAAATTCCACCACGACCTGATTCAGTACCAAAGAAACGGATCGCACTTATCGTAGCCATAGCCTTAGGTGTTATTGTTCTGCTCATTGCTGCCGGTATTGCTGGTGCGCAAATTTGGTATAGCGAAAACCTCAAACCTGTAAGCTCGCAACCAAAAGATATTGTGTTGACTATCGAAACAGGAACACCTGTAAAAGAAATCGGGCAGCAGCTAGAAAAGAATGGCGTTATTAGAAGTGCGCGAGCTTTTGAATGGTATACAACACGGCAAGGTGTGCGCGGTAAACTGCAAGCAGGCACCTACAAGTTTTCCCCTAACTTATCGACGAAGAGGATTACGCAGATGCTGACTGATGGTGAAGTAGACACATCATACGTAACAATACTTTCTGGCAAACGGCTTGATGAGCTCACTAAAGATTTCCAGAAAGCAGGCTTCAGCAGTGAAGATATCAAAGCTGGCCTTGAACCAAATCAGTACAGATCGCATCGTTCACTAAAAGACCTACCAGAAGGCCAAACGCTTGAGGGCTATGTATACCCTGAGAAGTTTCAGATTCTAACTACTTCTACGGTTAAGGACATTGTGGAGCGGTCGCTTGCTGAACTTGACGCTGTGTTTACGCCCGACATGGAGCAAAAGCTATCAGCGCAAGGTTTTAACTTCCATCAGGCTGTTACACTTGCCTCTATAATCGAAAAAGAAACGAGCACACTCAAAGATAGGCCTATAGTTTCGCAGGTATTTCAGAAGCGACTAAAAGAAGATATGCCACTCGGCAGTGATGTAACCTTTATCTACGCAGCTGCAATCACCGGACAAGAAGCAACACCAGGACTAGATTCCCCATACAACACACGCAAAGTAAAAGGATTGCCACCAGGACCAATAAGTAATTTCACACTCAGCAGCTTGGAGGCTGTGGCGTCGCCTGCAACTAGCGATTACCTCTACTTTGTAGCTGGCGATGACGGCACTACGTATTACGGAAAAACAATTGATGAACACAACAAAAATATTTCTGCCCACTGCACAAAGCTTTGTCAATGACCAACGCGCCGCTTAATTACGTTTCATATCTGGTAAGATAAAGGCATGCAAGTTGTGCTTATTATTTTGGTCGCGTGTAATATTTTGCTTATGCTCTATGTAATGAGCAGAGGCAAGGGCGATGTTGACCAAACGCTTCGCGCAGAACTCGAGAAAAATCGTAAGGAGTTAATAGCTTCGAACAAGGAACTTAGGCTAGAGTTGACGGCAGGTATGGAAACGAGTCGCGATAAGCTAGATGCGCGATTAGAGAAGATCAGCGATAAAAGTGACCAGAAACTCGAGCTTATCCGTACGACAGTTGAAAAACGACTGGAAATGGTTCAGAAGGATAATGCTGATAAGCTCGAGAAAATGCGCGTGACTGTTGACGAGAAGCTACAGAGTACGCTTGAAAAACGTTTGGGCGAGAGTTTCAAGCTTGTGAGTGAACGACTAGAAAAAGTTCAGCGCGGACTTGGTGAAATGCAGACGCTCGCTTCAGATGTCAGCGATTTCAAGCGAGTACTCACAAACGTTAAAACTCGCGGAACCTGGGGCGAAGTTCAATTAGAGAGCCTGCTAGAACAAGTATTCATCAAAGACCACTACGAGAAACAAGTAGTGTTGGGCAAATCAAGCCGGGAGGCAGTTGATTTCGCAATTAAGCTACCCGATAAGAGCTCAAAGAACGGGTTTATTTACCTGCCGATTGATGCAAAATTTCCTCTTGAGGACTACCAGCGTCTCGTCGTAGCACAAGAGAAAGGCGACGCCGAAACAGCCATGCTGGCGGCGAAGGCACTGGTTGCGAGGGTTAAGATTGAAGCCAAGTCGATTAAGGAAAAGTATATCCAGCCACCCATCACAACTGACTTTGCTGTTTTGTATGTACCTACTGAAGGAATTTTTGCCGAGATTCTTCGTGCACCAGGACTTTTTGAGTTACTACAGAGTGAATACCGAGTAACGATTGCAGGTCCAACAACCATCGCTGCAATACTTAACAGTTATCAACTGGGCTTCCGAACATTGGCGATTGCTGAGCAAACTTCTCAGGTATGGGAATTACTTACGACCGTTAAAGGTGAATTTGGTAAATTCGGCGACATGCTCGAAAAAGCGCGAGAGAAAATAGATCAGGCAGGCAAGACGCTCGACTCAGCAAGCACAAAATCCCGGACTATCGAACGGAAACTGGGAAAGGTGCAGCAATTAGCTGGTAAAATCGAAGACGAAGCACTAGAGCTCGAATAAACAGGAAACATACATGAAAGTAGTTATTGTCGGCGGGGGATTTGGTGGAGTCAAAACAGCCTTGGGGCTCATGAATAAGCCGGGTATTTCAGTGACGCTTGTGACACAGCATGCAAACTTCGAGTACCACGGAGCTTTATATCGCTCCGCAACTGGGCATAGCCCCAAAGAAGTCGTCATTCCACTTCACGAAATATTTGAAGGTGCCAAGAATATTAAAGTAGTACTAGACACAGCGACCCGCATTGACGCGGAGAACCGATGCGTTCACGGCGAACTTGGCGAGCAGTATGAATATGACTTCGCTGTACTCGCTCTTGGTAATCAGATTAATTACTTTGGTATTAAAGGCATGGAAGAAAATGCGCTCCACATGGACACTATCGCCGCCACGCTTGCTTTGCGTGAGAGACTCATCGATCTATGCACCAATGGTAAAAAAACCGTTAAGATCGTCGTCATAGGTGCGGGACCTTCAGGAGTTGAACTTTCTGGCGAAGTTGGACATTTTGCAGAGCGAATAGCGCAGCGGCACGCCCGGCCGCTACCGAAGCTTCAGATAACGTTAGTCGAAGGAGCTGATCGTGTACTGCCAACATTGAGTGAAGTTGCATCTCGGAAGTCTGCACGACGACTAAGAAAGCTCGGTGTAAAACTGAAACTTAATACGAGAGTTGATTCATGCGAACCGGGTAAAGTTTGCGTTAGTGGTGCTGATCTAAAAGCAGATCTAATCGTTTGGACGGCTGGAAGTAGTCCATCGAGTTTTCTATCCAAAAACAGCGATGTTTTCCAGCTTGACCGTGGTCGTGCAAAGGTTGATTCACATCTTCGTGCAGTCGGTCAGCCACACATCTATGTGCTTGGTGATAACGCTGCGACACCATATGCGGGCATGGCGCAGACCGCGCTTCACAATGCCATATACGTTGCTAACGATATCCTTGCAAACCAGCACCAGAAACGACACATGGACTACAAACCTAAGCCTCCGATTTACGTCGTACCAATTGGTCCCCGCTGGGCAGTATTTCAATCGGGCAAAAAAGTACGATCAGGCGCTTTCGGATGGGCGGTACGGCGAAAAGCTGACATGGAAATCTTTAGATCCTTCGAACCATATGCTAAGGCAATTCAGCTATGGCGCGCAGGTAACGAAATGAGCGACATTTGAGCGACGTGGAGTTTAGCGCAGAGTTCTTTACGCGTAATCGACAGCAGTTAATGAAGTCGGCCGCGGCTAATGTAGTTGTATTGAGTGCTTATGGCAATATGCAGCGGAGCGGAGATACACAGTACCCGTTTAGACAAAACAGCAACTTTTGGTATGTAACGGGCTTAAATCAACCAGATGTTGTACTGGTGATGGATAAGAGCACAAACAGCGAATTTCTCATTCAGCCACCCCGCTCTGACTACGAAGAAATCTTCATAACAGACACTGATGCAGAAACCGCTGCTAAGGTGAGTGGCGTCAGTACGGTACTGCCGTCAGCGGAAGGATGGAAACGTCTGGAAACGCTCGTAGCGAAACAGAAATCAATTGGTATTGCGTATCCGCCCGACTCGTTTTTGGAAGTGTACAGCCTCTACACAAACCCAGCCCAGCTGCGGCTCAAGAAACGACTCATGGCTATGGGTGCAACTGAATTTATCGATGTGCGACAACAGCTCGCAGCACAACGACAAGTCAAGCAGGCACCGGAGCTTTCAGCTATTCGCAAAGCTGTTAGCATTACGACGGATACGCTCAACGATATATATGTAAATCTTGGCACATTCAGCAATGAGCGTGACATAGACACAGCATTGTACGCTGGATATCGTTCTAGAGGTGCCGATGGCCACAGCTTTGACCCGATAGTAGCTAGTGGGAAGAATGCTTGCGTTTTGCACTATATGAACAACAACGAACCACTTGGAAGCGGCGAGTTTGTGCTAGTGGATACAGGAGCAGAAGTGCAAAATTATGCCGCTGACATTACGCGGACGTTGCCGGTTGGCGAGGTAAGCAAGCGACACAAGGAAGTCTATGCAGCTGTATATGAAGCGCAGCAAATAGGAATAGCTGCCATGAAACCAGGCACTCTGTTCAAAGATATAGACAATTTGGTAAATGAATTTTTGACCGAGAAGCTCGCAGAGTTAAAGCTGAAACCACTAGGAGATAATGATTTGCTACGCAGCTACTATCCTCATACGTGGCATTTCATGGGCTTGGATGTGCATGATGTCGGAGATTATCAACGAAAACTTGAAACTGGCATGGTTTTGACAGTAGAGCCGGGTATCTACATCAAGGCAGAAGGAATTGGCGTGCGTATTGAAGATGATGTATTGATTACCGATAACGGCTATGAGCTACTCTCAAGCGGTTTTGACGCGTCTTTGGAGCGTTTGTTCTAGAGAAATCATCCGTCTAATCTGATATAATCAATCTCGTGAAATCATCTTCGTTACGTTTTGTATTTCGTTGGGCGGCAAGTAGCTTAGGACTCTGGGTCGCTAGTCGTTTGCTCGACGGGTTAGTAATTGATCAAAAGTTCAAGACCATTGTGTGGGTCGGATTTCTGATCTCTCTTATTAACGCGCTACTAAAGCCCCTCATCGTCATTCTGTCGCTACCAGCTCTAGTATTCACACTTGGCGTATTTATGCTCGTCATAAACGGTTTCATGCTGGTTATAGTCGATAAGATCTCACACCGACTTACTATTGATACGTTTGGTACTGCTGTACTTGGCGGTATTATC
Organism: uncultured Candidatus Saccharibacteria bacterium; assembly: GCA_964576475.1. Classification (GTDB taxonomy): domain Bacteria; phylum Patescibacteriota; class Saccharimonadia; order Saccharimonadales; family CAZNVG01; genus CAZNVG01. Next base: position 25,160 of record CAZNVG010000006.1, read on the forward strand.
ATCGGCTTGGTAAACTATTTAGTAACAACTATATTTGATCAGTCTAAAGCAGAAGGAAAAGCATGAGTTCAGAAAGTTTCACTTATATCACTATTGGCTCTGCCATAGTACTTATTATTTTGGTGCTCGTGCAGACCAGAGGCGCAAGCCTTGGAGCTGGTTTTGGATCTAGCGGGGAAATTCACACCACCCGTCGCGGTATAGACAAATCACTACACCAAATCACCATAGTAGCTGCAGTGGTGTTTATTCTGTCGATAATTTTAGGCATTCTATCGGGCAAATAAGCTAACAATCACTAGGGTGGAACCACAAAACAATGGCAAAAAAATCAACTAGCCTCGTACTCGGTAGAAAGAAAATATCTATTCGACGACGTCGTGCTGTACAAGCTGGCGAACAGGCAAGTGCGCATATCGATAAGTTGATTATTCGTCGATGGACGAGTGTTAACGCTGTTAAGCGGCATGTGACCGTCTGGTTGCTTGTACTGCTTGCTATTTCGACTGGTCTATTCGTCCAAAACCGACAGTTGGCTGGCTACTACAGAGAGCCAAGCTATGCGGCGGGCGGTAGTTACACCGAGGGTATTGTTGGCGGTCTGACAAACATGAACCCTATATTTGCAACTGGTCCCGTTGATAGTTCAGCTTCACGGCTGCTCTTTAGCGGCTTACTGAAATACGATCTGAATAATCGATTGGTCGGTGATCTTGCTGAGTCCATTACGCCCGATGACCGCGGCGTTACATACACGGTAAAGCTACGCCCAGGGCTGACGTGGCACGACGGAAAGCCCGTCACATCGAGAGACGTGTTATTCACATTTCAGACTATCCAGCACCCCGACACTCGTTCTCCGCTAAACGGCAGCTGGCAGCTCATTAAGATCGACGCACCAGATGAGAGTACCATCATATTCACCCTACCAGTGGCGCTCACTTCCTTTCCACAGTCACTCACGACCGGCATAATTCCTCAGCATATACTTGCGAGTGTGCCGCCTTCTCAACTGCGCTCACATCCATTTAATACCAAAGAAGCTATAGGAACAGGACCATTCAAACTTACGAACGTCGTGACATTGTCACTGGATAGTAAGGAGATAAACTTTGAGCCATTTGATGACTACTGGAATGGTACACCCAAACTGGACAGAGTTAGCTTCCGCACCTATGCAGACCAAGATGCCTTAAGCGAGGGCTTCCGGCTCGGTGATGTACAGGCGATTGGTGGTGTCAGTGATTCAGACAAGCTTACTTTAGGTAGAGCGGCAGTAAAGCAGTACAACTTGCCGCAGGCGAATGGTGTATTTGCGTTCTTCCGAAGCAGTACGCAACCGCTGGACGATCATCGACTTCGTGAAGCACTGGTAATGAGCGTCGACACGAACTCAATCCTACAAGACACCCTGAAGAACTCTAGGCTACCTCTCAACGGGCCACTACTACGTTCACAGCTTCCGTATGGACCTGATCTACAACAGCTTGATACTAACCCTGATCGGGCAGCAGCTCTATTGGACGAAGCAGGATGGACGAAGCAGGTAGACGGAACGCGCACGAAGGATGGAAAGCCGTTGGAGCTGACGCTCGTCACGCAAAACACACCAGAATACAGTCTAGTGGCGAGCGCACTGCAAAAACAGTGGCTTGCGCAAGGCATTAAGTTGAAGGTCGAGCTTGTCAGTGAGCAGGAACTGCAACAGAACCACATCGTGCCTCATAACTACGACATTTTGCTCTACGGTATTAGCCTTGGATCAGACCCGGACGTGTACGCTTACTGGCACTCACGTGAAGCAGGGCTTGGCGGATTCAACTTGTCTGAGTATCGTTCGCCAGCTGCAGATGCGAGCCTAGAAGCAGGCCGTACCAGAAGTGACGCGACATTGCGTTCGATCAAGTACAAAGGCTTTTTGCAGGCATGGCGCGCAGACATACCGGCGTTGGCGCTCTATCAGCCTAGTTTTGAATACATCCAGTCGGCAGATGTGAACGGATTTGTACCACGTGTACTCGTGACGCCATCCGATCGCTTCGAGAACATTCAGAACTGGATGGTTGAGCAACGTATACGAGACAAACAATACCCGTAGTACGCGCGTTGGGACAAAAGACGTGTTTGCGTAACAGATAGCCATATCTGTTAAGTTTTAGTACAATAAGACAATGTTTCACGAACAACAGCAAACTAGTCAGGAATCTCCAGAAAAGTGGGTGAAGGAGATAATGTATGACTTTGTTGATCGTGCCCGCGAAGGCAGACCATACTCAGCCGCTCAAAGTGATCATGTCGTCGAGCTGCTTGTGGATCTCAATGACCAGTACGCCAGCCATGTAGCGGGGGCAATGTGTTTGCAGCGGGCTACTGCTAAACGCATGCCTGTGCAAGAACGAAAAGTTTTATTCAATCGATCAGAGGAGATCTGGCAGCAGGCAGTTGATCAATGGTGGAACGGAGACGATCTTAGTAGCTCAACCCTCAAATCAGCGCTTGGTCTAGTCTGTATGGACAGTATGCGCTCGATAATTATAGATCGACGATTGCCGGAAATCGAAAGTAACCAAACACTCTATGAAAACATCGGCAAGATTGCAACGAGAACGGTTGATGCACATCAGGAATTCAATTTGGCAGGCAGAAACCGCGAGGCACAGTATGTTGCAGGTTTTGAGGCAGAGCTTGTGGTCATGATGCTGCATCAGCGCTTTATGATTGAGGACATGCAGTCCAACTCAATGCTGGCTGTTCCAGCAACGTTGTTTCAGGATACCGGCCAGAAGAGTGCCGAGAACGTACCCAATAATTCATGGGATGTGACGATATATTCAAATGCACGTAAAGGGCCACTGCGAATGGTTTACAAAGTGCAGGTCAAAACTCAGCGCACCATGCATAACATGTATGACTATGCACCACAGATTACCGTTGTTTCTGTTATGGACGATCTTAGTCTCGGCGAAAACGAGCGTTACGGCACGCCAAATGTGACGTCAATACTGCGCGATCTTGTATTAAGTTCGAATGCAACCGATAGATTGGCTGTCGATGATGAGCTTGATGCGCGGCAGCGGCTATTGATCGACGTGCTTGATTAGCTGTTTTTGTAAGCAGATACAATCATGACACAAAGGAGTACTTTATGTTAGTAAAAACTTTAAGTATTATGAGTTTATGACAAACAGCAATAAAGATGAGCTAAAGAATGCAGCCGACCAGATCGTTGTGAAGGTGCTGAAACATTTTTATGATACACAAAATCTGGGGTCAAGTGCGATAAGTATGTCACTTGGAAGGACTAAGCGATTTAGTTTTACTTCAGTACATTACGATATGGGCTATGTCTGGTTTGTAATTTATGACTTGCTCGGCGCAGTTAAGCAGGGAGCGATAAAGAATCCTGAACTGATAGTGGTTTATCTTGATTCGCTAGCTAAATACAAAAAAATTAACTTTGGTGAGCTTTTTAAACTATTTCAGAAAAGCTATAACGACACACAAGCTGTGGAAGTGTATCGCGAAACATATGCCTTAGGGAGTGATAGTAAAGAATTGCAAAATCTAAGCAAGGAAACCGAAGAAGCTATAAACTTCATTGGAGCTAAAATTGAAGAGAGAAGTATTATAGCTAAAATTCTTAACAACAAATTTTAGGACTAAAAAATACTTAATATGAAGTCCCGCAGCCTTAGAGCCCGGCTGCTATTAATATATTGCATAATTTTAAACTAGCTATTGTATATATTATGAGACTCAAGAGCGACAATAATGACCATGATGCTACAATTTATTTCTTATTACCTGCAGGACCCTAGTCTTTAGTAGCTAAAACTTCTAAAATCTTGTTAGATATCTTGATTATTGTCTTTACACCAGCCATGAAACCATGTTTTTCAATATACTCAAGTACTGATTTTTCACCACTGGTTGCAGATAGAAGGGCATTTATGCCCCCTATTGACGGTCTTATAAAATGATACTCTGTTAATTCACGCGAATCTATATTCCAGTACTTAGCAACTTCCCTCAAAGTTACGCCATCTGCAGTTTTCAGAGTGTTCCTAGAAAGTCTTAAATATAGACCTAGAATTAGCTGTGACGCGTCCTCCGTTAATTGAGTTAATTTTTCAGATTCATGATGTTTGTTTGCATTTATAAAGCCTCTGTCAATTTTTTCCGCAGTTTTTCCTATATCAGTTATCTTCATTGCGGCAACATGAAGGATTAATGGCTTTGTATACTCATCTTTTAGAGTCTGCAGATCACTATTATCCATGTGCACATTGTAGCATCCATACTGGAAAACAAATCTAGATATCTTGATCCCAGAAGAGCTATTCTGGTGTTTATAGAAACTCTTTTTAGAGCCAGAGTCTGTGTCGTCTGATTCCGTGAAATGGATGTACAGTGTAAATGATCAAATGGAGTGATCGGATGAGATGTTATATGCCTACGGCAATTGTATGTGCATGCTAGTCCATTTGACGTAGCTGCTCTAATTGCTGTTTCATAAGTAGAAGCTGCTTTTCTTCCCAGCCAGCACTTGTAATGTTTGCCGAATGAGCAATCTGCAATGAAATAATAATGCCAAAAGCAGTGATGAATATAGCAGCGACCGTAAGGTATATTGACAATTTGTTGTTACGATTGGTTGACTTGGCGTTGACTCGGGTTATCTCTTTGAGCTTTTTTGTGCTTTTGGTAAGGTTTTCTATATTTCGTCTAAGTAGCTCGGCCTGTCCTATAGGAATCTTTACAAAGGCCTCGTTTCTTAGAGAGTCAGGACCTGAGATCATATTCATTGTGGCCTGATAATTATCTATAGCTCGCCTTAAATCATCAGTTAGCCCAGATGGAAATTTTCGAAGTCTTTCAGGGTGAAGTGGTTCGTCCATAAGTAATTAAGTATTTACAGCCATAAAAGTCTTGGTGCGCGAGAGAGGACTTGAACCTCCACGAGCGTAATGCTCACTAGCTCCTGAAGCTAGCGCGTCTACCAATTCCGCCACTCGCGCATGTTAACCAATCAATTCTATCCGAACAGGGGCAGAAACACAATTTCTGTGAGAGACTTATATACATGACCAAACGCCAAAAGAAAAAGCTGTTCACTCTCCTCATAGCTGCGCTTGCATTGCTACTGTCAACGCAGGTAGGTTCTGATCAATCTATCATCAAGAAAATTACGAACTACTCAAATGAGGAGTCATCGCAGGAAACGCAAGAGCCTCCTGTCTTGGTGGGTTACTACAAAGTCACGGAATTTGTCGATGGCGACACAATTGCCGTCAATATGGATGGCTCTATCGAAAAAGTTCGCTTCATAGGTGTCGATACTCCAGAGACACATAAACCAAACTCACCAGTACAGTGCTTTGGAGAAGCAGCAGCACAGTTCACCAAGGACTTGCTTGCAGCCAAAGCCGTGCGACTGGAAGCTGATCCAACAAACAGCAATCGAGATCGCTATAATAGATTGCTCCGTTATGTTTATCTGCCTGACGGAACACTCGTCAACGCCGAAATAATTAAGCAAGGCTACGGTTTTGCATACGTCAGCTTTCCGTTTACCAAGATGGAAGAGTTTAAGTCATTTGAGGCAGCCGCACGAGAAAACAATCTAGGTCTGTGGGCGGGCTGCGATATCAAGACTTTGAGTGGTGGTCGGGAGCAAACAAACGACGCTCAGTAAAGTCGATGCACTGCCGCGCCACGACTGGTACCCAGTGGAGAAGCCACATTGGCACTACAATCAGCCACAGAACGCGTGCGCCTCGGATATGATGACTTGTCTGCATCTTTGGCCAACGTGATAAGTATTCCCAGGTTTTGCCTGCGCCCATGAATCCGGCTTTCATTTCCACGCCTGCTAATAACTTGCGCAAATAGGTTATGGGCTGTCCGATTTCGTGAATGTGATTGGCGAGGTCATGATCCTCGTGAATATTCTCCGTACAGACACGCTCGCGCACCTGCAGCCATAGTTCTCTGGGTAGAGCCATATTTGAGCCCCACAGTGTATGGAAGCCGCTCAGCAGCTTGTCGACACGGTAGAGAAGGAAATTAGTAAGATGTCGTGCAAAGGTTTGCGCGGGGACATTATAAAAATAACTGCTACCAGACACAGCACCCGTGTGATGTTGGTAAAACTTAGTCAGTCGTTCGGTCCAATCAGGCTCAAGAATTGTGTCGGCGTCTATGCGACCAATAATGTCGCTCTTAACGGCATCAAAGCCGGTATTGCGCGCAAACACGATTCCTTGTCGGGACTCCTTAATAACTCGTACGAAACGATATGACTCAGCGATTTTTACTGTGTCGTCAGTTGAGTTGTTGTCGACAACTATGACTTCAGCGACAGGAACATTCTGGAGCGCAATGGCGTCCAAACAGCGAGCCAAACGCGAAGCTTCGTTGAAGCAAGGGATAACGATTGTGATTGTTGGTTTTTTCATGGATAATTAACTGCAGTATATCCGCTTATGAATCACTCTACAACACATTCGAAGAAACGAAAAACAAGTGTCCCACGCGGAATTTGGCGAAGCGCGTCATGGAAGTGGCGGGTACTGTTTTTCATAATAGGTATATTCCTGATACTGAACTTTCTAATGATTTCAATCTGGGGCTGGTATGGCTGGCGACATCGTAATGAGCCAACTGTTGTAGGTGCGACATTCATATCAAGCTATGCCAATTACTTTGGACTTGAGCCACAGGAAACGCTGGACGCTATGATTAATGATCTCGGCGTGAAGCATCTACGACTAGTAAGCTACTGGGATCATGCCGAGCATATAAAAGACAATTATGACTTTAGCGAGCTTGACTGGCAGTTCAGAATGGCGGAGGAAAACGGCGCTAAGGTTTCGCTGGCTATTGGTCTGCGTCAGCCACGTTGGCCAGAATGCCATATGCCTGACTGGGCGACCAATATGCCGAAAGCTCAGTGGCAAGCAGAGTTAGAGGACTATATGCGTGTTGTTATTGCTCGCTACAAAGATAGCCCTGCGCTTGAGAGTTACCAGTTAGAGAACGAGTTTTTCCTCAAAGCATTCGGATTGTGTATCGATCATGACAGAGAGCGGCTTGTACGTGAGTATGATCTTGTTAAGAGTCTCGACTCAGAACATCCGATTATTGTGAGTCGCAGCAACAATGCAGTAGGTTGGCCGGTATACGATCCTACACCAGATGAATATGCAGTTTCAGTATATAAGCGGGTCTACGATAAGACATTTTCAAAGAAGTACTTTGAGTATCCTTTCCCGTCTAGTTTCTACGGTATGCTTGCCGGTATAAGCGAGATTACCAAAGGTCGCAATCTATTCATCCATGAACTTCAAGCTGAAGCGTGGGGCAGCAAGGACATTATTGAGTTGAGTATTGAAGAACAAAACAAGACTATGGATGCACAGAAGCTCAGCGAGCGAATTGATTATGGACTACAAACTGGCATGAAACGTGTTGATCTTTGGGGTCCAGAGTACTGGTATTGGCGTAAAACGAAGATGAACGACAACAGTCTTTGGGAAGCTGCCAAGGCCTCCATTTCCAAACACCAAACAGCAAAGAGTGTCTGCATAGCCAGTATAGATGCGCCTGCGAAACCGAACTGCTATTTTGAAGTCCAGTAGCGTTGTTGTGCGTAATTGCTTAGAATAGCCACATGAAACAACAGCCAGGAGCCATTCTTAATCGCCGTGCACGCCATGATTATGATTTGCGTGATGGCCTTAAAGTTGGCTTGGTTCTGAACGGTGTCGAGACGAAAGCGTTACGGCTTGGACATGCACATTTGCGCGGAGCCTACGTAACTGTCAAGGACAATGAACTGTGGCTTATCAATGCGACGATCAGTCCGGGAAAGCTCATTGCAGCAGATGTGTCGTTTGACGAAACCCGTAGCCGTAAACTTCTAGCGAAACGTAAAGAAATAGACAAACTTATCGCGCTCAAACAGCAAGGCCTCACAATTGTGCCAACACGGTTCCTTACGCGGGGCCGCTACGTAAAACTCGAAATTGCACCAGGCCGTGGTATGCGAAAATACGACAAGCGCGAAAAACTCAAACAACGTGAATCTGATCGCGATAACGCCCGCGCACGAGCTCGTTAACTAATCTTAGTGCCGATTGCTTCGCCGGCTACGATGCGCTGAAGTGCACCGTCTTGCTTGAAGTCATATACAACAATTGGTTTCTTGTAATCCATAGCTAGTCCGAGTGCTGCTTGATCCATAACTCGTACATCACCATTTTCGACTGCTTGCTTGAATGTCAAAGTGTCATACCGAACGGCGTCGGCATTGTTCTGGGGATCTTTGTCGTAGACGCCGTCGACCTTAGTTGCTTTCAGTACAGCGTCGCAACCAAGCTCCAAAGCCATGATGAGTGCGGCAGTATCAGTAGTGACGTATGGGCGACCGCTTCCTCCGCCAACGACAACTACTCTGCCATTTTCTAAATGCTTGTTGGCAAGACGATGCACAAACGGTTCGGCAACTTGCTCTGCAAATATATTAGTCAGACAACGCGTTTTAATACCGGTTGCTTCAAATATGTCGGTGACTGCTAGTGCATTCATCATAGTGCCAAGCATGCCCATTTGATCGGCCGTAACGCGTTTAATGCCGTGGCCGGCTAATTGTGCGCCCCGTAGGAAGTTACCGCCACCCACCATTATGACGATTTGCGTACCTTGATCGACAAGGGGCCGAATCTGGGCTGCGAGCCAATTTACCAGCTTTGGATCAATGCCACTCTCGAATTCACCAGCTAATTGTTCGCCCGAAACTTTCAAGAGTATGCGTTGGTATGAAGCCATATTGAGATCTAGTGTACCAGACCGAGACGACAACGAGGTATACTATTGCATATGATTTCAATCTACTCATGGAACGTGAACGGTATCCGCGCAGTTATAAACAAAGGTATGCTGGCACCGTTTATTGCCGAACATAACCCAGACATCCTTTGTTTGCAGGAAACTAAGGCGCAGCCAGGTCAGGCTGAAGTCGATTTACCTGAATACCATGAGTACTGGAATTCGGCAGAAAAAAAGGGCTATTCTGGCACCGCACTGTTCAGTAAGTACGAACCACTTCAGGTCATAGACGGCTTTCCAAAGGACATAATAGACACCTACAAAGTAACTGGCGACACCTATGGTGATCCGAATAAAGAAGGCCGTGTTTTGGCGGCAGAGTTTGAAAACTTCTGGGTTGTAACGGTCTATACGCCGAATAGCAAAGGTGATCTTAGTCGACTTGAGCTACGACACAAGCATTGGGATCCCGCATTCTTGGCCTATATGAAACAGCTCGAGCAAACTAAGCCGGTTGCATTCAGTGGTGACCTTAATGTCGCACATCAGGAAATTGACCTGGCGAACCCAAAGCCAAATGTAGGCAAGCACGGATTTACTGATGAGGAGCGAGAAGGTTTTCGTAATTTTCTAAAAGCTGGTTTCGTTGATACATTCAGAGAAGCAAACCCCGACAAAGAAGGTGCGTATACTTGGTGGACCCACTGGGCGAATGCACGAGAGCGAAACGTAGGTTGGCGGATTGATTATTGGCTTGTGTCGGAGTCGCTCAAAAATTCCGTAGTCGATGCAAATATTCATCCTGATGTTATGGGTTCGGATCACTGCCCAGTAAGCATCGTATTGGATCTATAAATGAAACGTAAATTCGCAGCTTTCGACATTGACGGGACAATCTTTCGTTCGAGTTTAGTTGCCGAACTTTTGCTCCTTGGTATTCAGCGAGGGGTATTCCAACAGAGTGCTTATGGTGAATTTTCGACACAATACGAGAACTGGCGCAGACGCAAAGATGATGCTGCGTACGATATTTTTATTGAAGCGCTCGTGGCTAGTTACGTGAAGCATATTAAGGGACAGAAGGCGCAACACATAGACATACTGGCTGAGAGTGTTATTGATGGCATGTCTGATTACACGCATGTCTACACAAGAAAGTTGAGTGAGAAGCTTAAAAGAGATGGCTACTTTTTGATTGCCATTTCTGGAAGTCCGAGTGAGCTGGTTTCTAGGTTCACGACAAAGTACGGCTTTGACGCATATGTGGCAGCCGAGTACACGTTAGAAAGTGGGATGTACACTGGCGCTTCCGTGCCGGCACATTCAGGTAAAGATAAGATTTTAACGCAGCTTGTAAAGCAGCATGATTTGGATTGGGCAGGTAGCTACGCTGTAGGTGACAGCCCAGGAGATATTGGCATGCTTTCCCTCGTCGAGAACCCTATTGCGTTTAATCCAGATAGGATACTGTTACAAAAAGCGCAGCAGGAGCATTGGCGAGTAGTAGTAGAACGAAAAAACGTCGTATATGAAATGGAGTCTGTAGATGGACGCTACGTATTGGCAACGTCAGGGAACTGACGAGCTCTATCCAGATATACGCTGGAGCCGACCGGAAAACAAAGCCCAAGCAGGTAAGTTGCTGCTCATTGGTGGCAGTTCTCATGGCTTCTTTGCGGTCAGTCGTTCATATGAAGCAGTGCTGGAAGAAGGTATAGGTGAATGTAAAACAATTGTGCCAGATGCTATTAAGAAGCTTATAGGCCAGCAACCGTTTATAAATGAATACGCGGCAAGTAGTGTCAGTGGCGGGTTCGCACGCGCCAGCCTTCCATCGCTGCACGCCGGCGCTGCGTGGGCGGATGTTGTCTGGTGTGTTGGTGATTTTGGGCGTAGCTCAGAGACAGCGCTGCTGTTAGAAGATTTACTCACACAAAGTCCGGCTAGACTGGCACTAAGTGATGATAGTGTTGATTTCTTTGTTTCCCGTCCAGATGTATTACTTGATCGTTCTGGAACACTCCTGATTCTTGATTTCCAACGCCTGCAGGCACTCCTGCAAAAACGCTCTCAAAAGCCGATAACCTCAACATTGCCACTAGCACAATTTGTCGAAATATTGCATGAGCTGTCCGTATCTATTGAGGCCACATTATGCACGTCGATTCATGGCGTAGCGGTTGTGGCGCATGGTGGATCAGTTGTTACGTCTAAATTATCAGAACCGTTAGATGAGACACTGGCGAGAATAGTAGTGTATTGGACGCAATTTCCTGCGCAACCACTTGAAGCGATAGCCACAGCAATGTACGTAAAAAAATAGTCGCGACTCGCTATGAGTCACGACTATTTGATTCATTTCGTGGTACCGCGGGCCGGACTTGAACCGGCACGAGCGTAATGCTCACCAGATTTTGAGTCTAGCGCGTCTACCAATTCCGCCACCGCGGCGTACCACTGGTTTGTTGACTGTGCGACAAACTGCGCATATTGTACTATACTTGATCTGTTATTTGATAGCATAAGCATCCAACAAACAAACTACATGTCACACCACGAAACCGATTCCGAAAAGCACCAAGTTGCCGCCGCATTGATTAGGGGCAAGATAAGCCGCGCCTTCTCGCATGAGCCTCCTGTCACGCAGTCCGAAATTAGCCATCGAGCCTACTTTGAGAAGTTGGCAGCCTCTGGAGCGAGTGCGGAGCAAATTCAGCAAGCTTGGCATGCCTACTATCAGGGACTTAGTAGTGACGAAAAGAGACGAGTTTGGCAAGAATACTACGGTGAAACTTCGCATCAATCTCTTCAGCCCGATCCTCAGGCAATGCAAGCTGATCCTGTTGCGACTGTTGGTGCAATCGACCACCCTAAGACTCCTGGCAGACGCCGCACTATAACTCCAAGCAAGCGGCTTGAGAGTGTAGCTGATGTTAAGCAAGAGATCCTGCAACGCGTCACACAGCGCGCTGGACATCTTCGTCGCAACAAACACGTTCGAGGACTGAGCTTTGCATTCATAACTGGTGCACTAGTGTTTATTGTGAATTTCAATGAACTTGCTGTCGCGCAAATCAAGGCATATGTAGCTCCCGGCAGTCAGTCTTCGACACCAGTAATCATTGGTTCGGGTGCTGATCAACCGGTTGGACCAGAAGCAAAAGTCATCATACCGAAGATAAATGTTGAGGTTCCTGTTGTTTATGATGAGCAAAGTGTAGACGAGCGTAAAGTGCAGGCTGCACTTGAACGAGGCGTCGTACACTATGCTGATACGCCTAGACCAGGCGAGCTTGGAAACGTTGTCGTCGTAGGTCACTCCAGCAACAATTTGTTTAACGGCGGTAAATACAAATTCGCATTTGTGCTTCTGGCGAAATTGGAGAACAACGATACCTTCGTCATGAACTATGAGTCCAAGAGATATATTTACCGCGTCTACAATAAAAAGATCGTCAAACCGAACGATGTTAGTGTCCTAGGAGTTGCCGAGAAGCCATATACGGTCACGCTTATAACTTGTGATCCTCCAGGCACTGCTGTTAATCGACTTATTATTCAGGCAGAGCAAATTAGTCCTGCCGTAGAGCAGACGTCTTCTCAGCCAGTGGGTGGCGCTCCGCTACCTGAGCAAGTACCTGGTAACGCTCCTAGTTTCTTCCAGAAAGTCCGTAACTGGCTGTTCCACTAGGTTTTATTGTTCTATCAATAAACTAGTACGAGTGAGGCTAGACGACGATTCGTTGTTCGTAAATGCATAGAATTGTTCGTATGGTCGATCAAACGCCAGCGGCACAACATTTGAGGCAGTTGCTAACTCGGAAAGATTAATGCCGTCATAGTCAACGATGTATTGTTTTCCCTCGGCAGCGAGCAGCAATCGATCTCCGTCCATCCAGTGCACTTTCTTGTCTAAGTACATAGAGTCATAGGGCAAGCTGTAGCGATACGTTCGTTCGTACTCATTATCAAATACTACGAATTCTTTGCCGCTCTGAATTGCTATAAAGCGTGCGTTCTTTGAAAAACTCACACCCTGTGGATTGGCTATATCGACTCGGGCAAGTGGTCGCGGTGTGATTGACTGGGACTTAATGTTATCGAATAGATTCTTATAAATATTAACTACGCCATCTGCCTTGCTGCCGACAGAAATATAGGCGTCACCGTCATATTCTGCGATGTCGAGTAAGTATTCCTCGCGCGGTTGCTTTGTTGTCTGTCCGATAGTCATGCGATTGTCTTTATCTGTCAGGATATAGTTTGCCGAATCTGATGATTCGTCTTTTTGCACGACTAGCAGTCGATCTGCGCCATATGTTTTAACTGCCAATACTCGTTCGAACTTTGGTGCAGATATTGTTTTGCCTCCAAGCTCAAGCTCTCGCAATGAGCCGCTTGCGTCTATCGCATAGAATCTATCAGGTTTGTCGTCACGCAGGTAGATCGACTGGGCTTCTATACCAAACTCTTTATTCAGGTTTAGGGTTTTGTTTGCATCAGATCGATTGACCACTAAATAGTTCACGACATTGCCGATAGGCACGCGAACCAAAAAGTTTTGATTATCCGAGGCCCACGCAACCACTTGCATTGCATTTGTGTCACTACCAGTTGGCAGTGTCGTAGCAGGAATTGTGATTGCAGCAGAAGCAGGATCCTTGCGGCTCATATCAACGATGTCTAATGTAGCGCCAGCATTTAGCGTGTGGCACACGATCCATTTCTGATCAGGGCTTTGGCTGGCTGCTGTGATGGCGGCAGGTTTCGTACTGACTTCTTTCGGAGTAAGCGTTGAGGGCACAAGGAGTACATAGTTGAGATTCACGACTTCAGAGCCGGCCAGCAGGAAGCTGCGTTGCCAATCCCTATACCCATCACGCCGAACCAAAAAGTCGTATTTGCCCTCAGGAAGTGTAAATCGTGATTCGGTACGATCCTTTTCCTCGACGCCATTGATTGTTACCGAAGCGTTTCTTGGAGCTGAGTCGACAAAGACAAGTCCGTTTTTTATCAACTGCTTGTTATTCGGATTTATATAATAGCCCTCACTCAGGAGCACAATCATGGCTGTAGTGATGAAAACGATAATGCCCATAACCCCGTACATAGAAAAGCGTTTTATAGTTGCTTGGCGTGCGAGCTTGGCGCGTAGTTTTTGGCGGTCTTGTTTGTTCATGATGTTCCCTCTATTTATAGCACACAATGTGGCCTCGGTGGTAAGCTGACACCACGTATGGCGACGAAGCGGAAGACACTCAGTATAGATATTGGAACAGCAAGGTTTAGACTGGTCATGCCAAAACGTGGACTTGTTATCGATGAGCCGTCGCTGATTATCAAAGACACTCGTGCAAATCAGTGGCTTGAGTCAGGCGCGCCAGCAGAAGCCCGCCAAATGAAGCTGTCTCGCAATGAGCAAATTGTCCGACCTTTTGCGAGTGGTAGTATCGCCAACTACTACGCAACGAAAGAGCTATTTGATCGCGCCATGAAAACTTCCCTCGGCAGAATCCAATTACTCAAACCGGATGCAATTACAACTATCGCAGGTACCGCCAGTTCAACGCAGAGACGCGCACTGCTCGATGCGCTTCGTGAAGTAGGTATTCGTCAAACATATGTCGTACCAGCAATATACGCCGCCGCGCTTGGCTCTGGCATTGATATTTCCGAGCCCAGAGGTAACATGGTGATCCACCTAGGCGCAGGCGTCTGTGAGGTGGCAATGTTCACACTAGGTACAACAATCGCCCATCACTCATTGAGAGTTGGCGGAGATGATCTAGATAGTAGTTTGCAACAGCGCATCCAACGACTGCATGGAATACGCATAACGCCACAAGCAGCCCGTTCATTGAAAGAATCCTATGTCCAGCTTGCGCCAATATCAAATGTGGCATCAACACGACTTAAAGGCACACTGGTGAGAAAAAACACCACCCACAAAGTAGCAGTTAAAAACGACAGTCTGCTGGCTGCGATTGAACCTACCATAGATGCAGTTGTGCGAGCGGCGCGAAAAGTAATAGAAGCTACACCTCCTGAGCTTGTGGCAGACATCATTGACAGCGGCGTGCTTCTCACAGGAGGCTTAGCTGAACTAAATGGCGTCGATAGGTATATAACGAAGAAACTAAAGGTCAGTTGCGTACGCGCCAGCGAGCCTGCACTTTGTGCCGTACGTGGAGCTAATATTGCGACGACATATGTGCAGGATTATCTGAAAAATGTCGTCGCAACAAATAAAATAAGCTGAAACACTATTGTTTTAGCGGTGCTGCTGCACTACAATACCTAAATCATAAGCATTGCATGACTTGGTTAAGTTAAAGGGGTTAAAAAAACACAATGGCTGGATCGACCGTAGAACTCAACGGAAAATTGTACGACGCAAAAACAGGTCAACCTATAGCTCGGTCTACTCCAAAAGACACTCCGAAACCAGCAGTTGCACGAACTAATACGGGTGGATTTATCGACGGTGTGCGCAGAGTTAAGGGAAGCAAACCTCAGCTAATGGGTACTATGCGAGCGGCAGCCAAGCAAGTTGCACAAACCGCCAAAAAGCCAATTTCTCGACCATCAACTTCCGCACAAAAGGTACACAAGCGACAACAAAAGGCGACTGTACTACTACGACGAGCCGTCAAGCCGCCGGCCAAGAAGCCAGCGATTCAAGCAGTCGCTGCACCAGTTGCAGCCAAACCTAAGGCCTCGCCATTACATGAACGCGCTAAGCAGATTCAGAAAAGCGAGAGAATTAGTCGTTTTGGCGCAGTTCGTAAACCTCTTGCGCCAATTAAGCGCGAGGAAGCTGTCAGTGAGACGAAGACAGTAGCCAAGCGACCAGTTGAAACAGTAGCGACCCGAAAGGCGCCTGTTCCAAGCCGCAAGGAACAGCTGCTCGCCGAAGGACTCGCAAAAGCGCAGTCACATCACGAACATTCACCGAAAACAAAGTCTAAGAAACGAGCATGGCACTTTGTTGTCACATCAGTAGCCGGTTTGCTCGTTATTGGTTATGTTGTCTATCTGCAATTGCCAAATATGGCTATGAAAGTTGCAGCAGCAAAAGCAGGCTTTTCTGCAAACCTTCCAAGCTATAACCCTGGAGGTTTTCGACTGAAAGGACCAATTAGCTACAGCCCAGGCCAAATCACCATAGGTTATCGTTCGAACACTGATGATCGTGAATATAACATTACACAGAAGAAATCTAGCTGGGACAGCGAGAGCTTGCTGAGTAACGTTGTTACCGAAAAACCTGATTACCAGACATACCGTGATCACGGCCTTACTATTTATGTATACGGTGGCAGTAATGCTACTTGGGTCAACAGCGGTGTTTGGTACACCATTGACGGAAGTTCACAGCTTTCAGCGCAGCAAATTGTCAAAATTGCTGCCAGCATGTAGCGAATGAGTACTAACTTTGCTATCATTAGCATAAGCAATTAGTAAGCAAACAAGGGGTTGATGAGTGAGTAAAGTAGCCCAGTACCTACAAGAGCATATCGTTGGTGAAGTAATGACTAGCGCCGATGCTCGTAAATATTTTTCAACAGATGGCAGCGTGTTCGAACTGATGCCACAGATAGTTGTCTATCCGCGAACCGTTTCGGACGTTCGCAAAGTAGCGCGTTTTACATGGCAGCTTGCCGAGCGGGGCAGAATTCTGCCTATTACAGCACGTGGTAAAGGCACTGATCAGGGCGGTGGAGCACTTGGTAGCGGCATTATCATGGCGTTTCCTGCCCACATGAATAAACTTGTCACCATTGGTAAAGAAACAACGACCGTACAACCTGGAATTAACTACGGACGCCTGCAACAAGCACTTCACACGCATAATCGATATTTGCCACCATACCCAAGCTCGATCGACTTCTGTACGATCGGCGGTGCTGTTGCTAATAACGCAGCTGGCGAGCGTTCCGTTAAATACGGCTCGATTCGTAACTACACAAAGTCACTAGAGGTCGTTCTTGCGAACGGTGAAGTTATCCGCACTGGACGACTCAGTAAACGCGAGCTTGGACGCAAAATGGGGCTTACGAGCATGGAAGGCGAAGTCTATCGCCAGCTCGATGCGCTCATCATGGATAACTGGGAGGCGATTCACACAGCAAAGCTAGATGTAAGCAAAAACTCTGCTGGTTACGACTTAGCAGACGTTAAGCACAAAGACGGCTCATTTGATCTGACTCCGCTGTTTGTTGGATCTCAAGGAACGCTTGGTATCGTGACTGAAATTGACCTCACTACGGAACCGTATAATCAACAGGCTACCTTGCTGGTTGGTTTCTTTGACAGTATGGACAGTGCTGATCGTGCAGTGATGGAGCTGAAAAAGCTAAATCCGTGTGCTTTGGAGTTTATCGACATTAATCTACTAAACTTCCTCGACGAACATAATCCCAAGCAGTTAGCTGGATTAGTTGAGAAGCCATATCCGCAAATTGTGCTGCTCGTAGAGTTTGATAACCCAGCACGTATCGAAAAGAAGTTGGCGAAACGAGCGGCCAAGATTCTTGAGAAGCATGCCATGAGCTACAAATCAGAATCAGACCCCGAGAAGCGAGACGAGCTATGGAAAATTCGTCATTCAGCCGCTGCCGTAATCTGGCAGACAGTTGGCACTAGTAAAGCGCTACCTATTGTCGAAGACGGCATCGTACCAGTCGAAAAATTCCCCGAGTACATACACAACGTTTACAAAATGTTTGAAAAATATGGCGAAAAAATTGCGCTATGGGGACACGCTGGAAACGCGAACATTCACATGCAACCTTTTATTGACCTGTCAAAGACTAGCGAGAGACAAAAGGTGTTCAAGATCATAGACGAGTACTACCGAATGGTTATTTCTCTCGGTGGTAGCACGTCTGGCGAACACAGCGATGGCCGGCTGCGCGCTCCGTATCTAAAAGAACTATATGGTGACGCTATGTACGAAATACTCCAAAAGACAAAGCACATCTTTGATCCGTACGGCACTTTGAATCCAGGTGTAAAAATTGACGTTAAACTCAAGGACATTGTCCCTTTGCTGCGCACAGAGTATTCGATGGAACATCTGTACGACCACATGCCACGTACGTAAACATTTAAGTCAGTACAACTAAAAAAACACTCTCTGTATAGGGAGTGTTTTTTATGGTGGGTCGTGAGGGATTCGAACCCCCGACCCCCTCGGTGTAAACGAGGTGCTCTAGCCAGCTGAGCTAACGACCCGGATCGGTACAGATAGTATATCAGGTATATGGTGCGCGAGAGAGGACTTGAACCTCCACGAGCGCAATGCTCACTAGCCCCTCAAGCTAGCGCGTCTACCAATTCCGCC
>CAZNVG010000007.1:0-42105 GCA_964576475.1 uncultured Candidatus Saccharibacteria bacterium
GGATGAGATTCAGTGCTTAAGCGTGGTTGAGAATTATCTAGACACTGATCATTACTATGAAGATAATCATGTTCCTCCTACGGAAGAAATCGTCGCGAAGATTGACCAAATTATAAAAAACTGGCAGTAATTGGCTTGCTCTGAGAACCCATCATCGAGTATAATGTTGTACGAACAACAATGAAGAGGAGGGTATGTTAGACGTCTTTATCACATCCAGAGTGCGGCGCAAGATCATCGTCGTTTATGCAAAATATCCTGATTTCAAAACTCATGTTAGAGGACTTGCAAAACTTATAAAAGAAGACGCTGGTAACATTCAGCGTGAATTAAAACGCCTCGAGAAGGCTGGATTTTTAACGGCCGAGAAACAAGGTAATACGCGTATTTATTCAACTAACAAAAGCTACCCAATCTTTAAGGAGTTACAAAGCATTGTCCTGAAGTCGCAGCGCTTAACGCAGCGGCGAGTAAATTGACTTTCTCACAACATATTAGGACGCGATAATGACACCACAGCAGATATTCGATAAGCTTGTTGAAGCACGACGCGGTGACATGTCCGCGGAACACTTTCTTCAGCCTGATTATGTCAGAGATTTACATGATCCCTGGTTGCTACCAGATATGGAGTCTGCTGTTTGCCGACTGATAGAGGCTAAAGAAAAAGATCAGATAGTTGTTATATATGGTGATTATGACATTGACGGATTGACAGCTACAACCCTCATGCTTGAAGCGTGTGAGGCTTGGGGGATACGTGCAGAATCCTACATCCCAAGTCGATTTACAGAGGGATATGGCTTAAATACTGGTGCAGTTGAGTCGATTGCTAAGAAGGGCGCTGAGCTAATTATTACCGTTGATTGTGGCAGTCTTTCGGTGCAAGAAGTGATAACAGCAAAGCAGTTAGGTGTTGATGTCATAATCACTGACCATCACACTATAGGAGACGTGCTCCCGAATGCAGTTGCTGTCGTGAATCCTAAACGAAAAGACCATACATACCCAAATCGGGAACTTGCGGGAGTTGGGGTGGCATTTAAGTTCGTCTGTGCGGCCCAGCAAAGGATTGAAGGGCTTACTAAGGGCGCTGAAAAATGGCTGCTAGACCTGGTAGCGCTTGGAACAGTGTGTGATTTGGTGCCACTTACAGGTGAGAATAGGGTGCTGGTGCACTGGGGGTTGGTCGTGGCTAGGCATAATCGCAGATTAGGACTCAGTCGACTATATGAGATATCAGGATGCAGCCCACAAGATCTTAGGGCTGAGGACTTTGGCTTTAGGGTGGGACCAAGACTAAATGCTGCAGGCAGGATGGAGTCAGCGCTCGCGAGTCTGGAGCTATTGCGAACAAAGGATTCAGTTCAGGCTCAGCAGATTGCCGAACAACTGGAGCAATTTAATACGGCCAGAAAGAATGAACAAGAAGAAATAACCAAATCAGTGCTGGAGCAGGCCGCTCACGACGAGAGCAACATAATTGTCCTCGCTGACGCGGAGTGGTCACATGGTATTGTCGGCATCGTAGCTGCTAAGGTTATGCGTCAGGTCAAGAAACCAACGTTGATCATGCAGATCATTGGAGATCGGGCCAAGGGCTCCGCGAGGGGATTTGGTTCATTTGATTGGTCAAAGGCATTGCAGCACTGTGGTCGTTTTCTGGAGAGTGGCGGGGGGCATCAATATGCGGCGGGCTGCAGCCTGTTGACGGCGGACCTACCAAGCTTTAGGAAAGAGCTGAATAGTTACTATGGGTCACTGCAAATAGGTGATCAATCAGACGCCCTTACGCCAAGCGTGGATATAGATATAGAAAGTCCCGAAATACTTGATCTAGAAATGGCAACTCTCCTAGATGCCCTCGAGCCTTATGGGCAAAGTAATCCGTCGCCGCTATTCAGGATATCGGCGCAAGAAGTGACTGTCGTTCGTTTTATGGGTGCTGGCGAAAAGCATTGCAGGGTATTACTTAAATCTGCTAATGGATCCCTGATTGAGTCGGTGCACTTTGGGCGAGCGAGGGAGCTCAAAGATTTTATCGAAAATTCACCCCGTGTTGATTGCTTTGTGAGTTTAGAAAAGAACCACTTTAGGGGCGATACGACGGCACAATTGCAACTTGTGCATTGGGAGTCCGCTAGTTAGTGTCGTTTAGGTACTTGCAAAAGAGTCGCCATCACTGTACAATTAACCCCTGTAATGATTCAAGTAACTAGAAAAGATTCCAAAGAATCCCTCGAAAACCTTCTTCGACGCTTCAACCGCAAGGTTCAGCAGTCGGGAGTTATTGTTGTTGCAAAGCAGAATCAGTATTTTGAGAAACCTCTGAGCAAACGTGAGCGTCGTGAGCGAGCTATCCAACGTCGTGAGCGCAAGAGTATCAAATTACAAAAAATTCGCCTTGGACAAAAATAGTTTCGACCACCAACAAGTCAATCCAGACCCTGATGGAATGATTATTGTTTTGGGTAGTCCAGGTTCAGGTAAAAGTGTACAGTCGCAGCGTCTAGCGGAGTCTTTGGGGTATACATGGGTTTCAACCGGAGTACTACTTAGAGCGCAGACTAACGAATCTGTTAAGCAAAAACTGAACGAAGGTTCATTGATTGACGATAATGTGGTCATAGGGGTTTTAAGTGAGGCTATACTTTCCTATAAGACGCCACAGCACGTAATTCTTGATGGATTCCCCCGTACTATTGCTCAAGCAGATTGGCTAGTAGATTGGACGCGATCCCATAAGCTGCCTATAGCTTTGATCGTTCATCTCAAGGTTAGCGAATCGATCGCGGTCGCACGACTGGGTCGACGTAAACGTGAAGATGATACCCCTGATGCGATTCATGCGCGACTAGAGGAATATAATGATGTCGTTATTCCAATAATTGAACGATTTAAGAACGGCGGAATACGAGTTATAGAGCTGTCTGCGGATAGTTCTATTGACGGTGTACACGAGCAAATAATGAGTACGTTAGGTTAACCAAGGATGTCTTACACTCGCGTAAAAAGTAGCAAAGAACTTATAGCTATGCGACAAAGTGGGAGAATACTGAGTGAGTGCTTAGAAGCTCTATCTGCAATGATAAAGCCAGGCGTAACAGGTATAGATCTTGATGAAGCTGCGAGACGAATGCTTAAAAACACAAATGCTACACCGGCATTTCTAGGCTATCAAGGGTTTCCGAAGGTACTTTGTGTCTCAGTTAACGATGCGGTCGTCCATGGTATACCGAATAATATCCCTTTTGAGAATGGCGATGTGGTTAGTATTGATTTTGGTGTTTTGTTTGATGGAATGATTACTGATGCGGCTCGTTCGGTAATCGCAGGAGAAGGCGAGAAAGATGTAGTTAAGCTCGTATCGCAAACGTCACGCTCACTTTCTGCTGGGATTGAGCAATTACGAAATGGAGTGAGAGTTGGTGATATCGCATGCGCTATCGAAAAAGTGCTGACGACTGCAGGGCTCGGGATTGTTAGGGATCTAGTGGGCCACGGAGTTGGGCACGAGCTTCATGAGGATCCTAATATACCAAATTACGGCCATGCAGGAACTGGGCCAGCTTTGAAATCTGGTATGACGATTGCGATTGAACCTATGGCGACCCTTGGAAGTGACGCAGTGTTTGTCGATGATGATGGTTGGACGATTCGGACGCAAGATGGAGTGAAAGCGGCTCATTTTGAGGACACAATACTCATAACTGACAGCGGTTTTGAGGTTCTGACAAATTTATAAACTAGTTTACCCCTTGCTCTTGAAAAAATATAAGCGGTATACTTAAGGTCATGCATAAGGCATATCCTTACTTATTTTTACATGTCTCAGAAATCTCCAGCCAATTCGGCAAGGATAGGGCTTAATGACTCCAAAGAATTCACCGCACTTTGTAGGAATAGATATCGGTACGAGTGCTGTTCGCTGCGTTGTCGGTAAGCTGGATAACGATGATAGCGTAGTACCTACCATAATAGGAGCTAGTAGCGTTCCGAATCGAGGAATGCGTAAAGGCGTGGTCATACATACTGATGAGGTTGCGCAGGCGGTTGCTCAGGCGGTAGATGACGCCGAGAGAACATCAGGTATTCAAATTAGAACGGCTAGCGTGGGAGTTAATGGAGCGCATCTAATTGGAGTGAATTCGAAGGGTGTAGTTGCAATCAGCAGTGCTACTCGAGAAATATCGATAGAGGATAGAATGAGAGCAGAAGAAGCAGCAACTGTGGTCCAGCTGCCAGCAAACCGCGAGATACTGCAGGTGTTTGCTAGAAATTATCACGTTGATGGACAGGAGAACATCAAGGATCCTGTTGGAATGCGAGGGGTACGTCTTGAAGTAGATACTCATATCGTGACTGCAGCGTCACCAGCGCTAAGGATTTTGGGTCAGGTTTTTGAAAAGGCACACATCCATACTAATAGTGAAGTTGTGGCAGGATACGCCGCTGCAGAAGCTGTATTAACTCGTGATCAGAAAGAATCAGGTACCGTACTAGTAGATATTGGAGCTGGCACTACAAGCGTTGTTGTGTTTGAAGAGGCAGAGGTGCAACATATTGCCGTTATACCTATGGGCGGAGTTCATATTACGAATGACCTTGCAATAGGACTAAAAACGGATATCCCAGTAGCAGAATTAGTGAAAAAAGAGTTTGCTTCGGCCCTAGAGGACAGGCGGGCTTCCAGGGATGTTTCGGTGACTGTATCTGATGAAGAAAAGCTGCAATTTGACAGACAGGCAATAGATCATATTGTACAAGCAAGGCTTGATGAAATTTTTGAGTATGTAGACAAAGAGTTGCGCAAGATCCAAAGATCTCGGAAATTACCTGGCGGAATAGTACTAACGGGTGGTAGCTCACAAATTAAACACATTGCGGACCTAGCGAAAGACCGATTAGAACTTCCTGCAAGAACTGCAATTCCAACTGGATTTGGCGGCGTAATAGATACAGCTAATAACCCATCGTTCGCAGCTGCCGTGGGACTTATGTTGCTAGATATGAATACTGGACATCCGGGTAGCCGTACTCCTCAGATAGGTAGAGCATTTACTTTGAGTACAAATATTGTTCAGTCATTCATGGGGCGATTTAAGAAAAACTGAACGAATAAATAAACGGAGTTCCATAAAACGTACGCATAACGATTTGATTCAGACTGAACACTGAATTATAATGCAACTATTAGTGAGTAAACTTACGAAGTAGATTGCGAGGGGGCATGCCACAAGTAACACCAGAAATCGAGACGTTCGCCCGTATTAAAGTTATTGGTGTAGGCGGAGCCGGTGGAGCTGCAGTAAACCGAATGATCGAAGCGGGTATATCTAATGTTGAATTTGTCGCGATCAATACTGACGCCCAAGCATTGCACCACTCAAAAGCTGATACAAAGATACATATTGGACGCGATACGACCAGAGGGTTGGGCGCCGGTGCGGATCCAGGCGTGGGACAACAGGCTGCCGAAGAGTCGGCAGAGGAGATTACTGAAGCGTTAAAGGGTGCCGATATGGTATTCGTAACAATTGGAGCGGGTGGCGGCACTGGTAGTGGTGCGGGTCATGTAGTGGCGAAACTAGCTAAGGAGTTAGATATTCTGGTAGTCGGCATCGCTACGAAACCATTTGCATTTGAGGGCGAGAAACGACGACACAACGCCGAACTAGCTATCGATAATTTAGGCCGACATGTGGATACGCTTATTACAATTCCAAATGATCGTCTATTACAGACGATTGATAGAAGCACGCCTCTATTGGAAGCGTTTAAAGTTGCAGACGATGTTCTGCGCCAGGGCGTGCAGGGTATTTCCGATTTGATTACCATACACGGCCTTATCAACCTTGACTTTGCGGATGTGAAGTCTGTGATGAGTAGTGCTGGATCGGCGTTGATGGGCATAGGTCGTGCAAGTGGTGAAAACAGGGCAATCGCTGCTGCACAGCAAGCTATTGAATCGCCGCTACTAGAAGTATCTATAGATGGTGCACGGGGCGTGCTGTTTAATGTTACCGGCGGTAACGATATGTCCATGCACGAAATAAATGAAGCTGCAGAGACAATTACTGCTGCGGTTGATCCTGAGGCGAATATTATATTTGGTGCAACACTTAACGACAAAATAGATGACGAAATCCAGGTCACCGTAATCGCAACAGGATTTGATGCTGCTTACTTTGCGAACCGTGCAGGTGGTTTTTCTGGGGGCGCTATAACATCGGCAGTCTCTACGAGTGATGATTCAACGGCAACTGATGACGAACCAAAGGAAGTCAAAGAGGCTGACATGCGAAAGCTCAATATGGACTTAGAACCAAAGACAGATCAACATGTTTCAGGTGTCGAAAGCCTCAGAGATGAACCTGAACAGGCTACACATATTTGGACATATGACGAACATGAGGAAGAATATGAGAAGCCCTCCTTTTTGCGATTTAGGCGCAAGAAGAAAGACTCGGGAGACGAAAAAAAGTAGTTGCATGCACGCAACCAATAGCGCTATACTAGCTGCAAGATACACTACATGTAGTGATCGCACATTGGAGTCACGACGGGAGGTAGACGAAACGTGAAGTGTCCTCAGTGCCAAAAAACAGAGACTAAAGTAAACGAATCACGCTATGTGTCAGACGGAGAAGCAATTCGTCGTCGCAGAGAGTGCTTAGATTGCCATAATCGTTTTACAACATATGAACGACTCGAGCGCCCACAGCTTACGGTGATCAAAAAAGACGGTACCCGACAAGCTTTTAACAGAGATAAGCTAATGGGTGGCTTGTTGAGCGCCTGTGAAAAAACGCCGGTTACGCACATAGATCTCGAAAAACTCATATCGCAGGTCGAGAATGAGCTATATGAGCGAGGAGATCCAGAAGTACAGTCGACTGAAATCGGCGAGATAGTGATGGAAAAACTCGCATCGCTGAATGAGGTAGCATACGTACGTTTCGCTAGTGTTTATCGTCGCTTCAAAGATATTGCGAGTTTTGAGAAAGAGCTCAACCGCATGCGAAGCACGCATAACCACGAAGGCTGATGAGATGATGGCCGCTGCTGCCTAGGAATCAAGGGTGATTCACGGGCAGGGGTGGCCAGCCAGATGCCACAGCATGAGACTAACCGTGGTGGCGGATATAAAAACTAAAATTACTTACAATTAAGAGGGGGTATTCAAAATGGCAAGGGTTTCAACACTTGGGATTCGACGTCGCTTCACGCGACCACAACACGCTGCATATGATGAGCTGGAATGGAACATTACAGACTCGTCGATTATTAATCCAATGAGCAACAAACCGGTTTTTGAGCAGAAAGGTGTGGAATTTCCAGTCTTTTGGTCTCAGAACTCTATTAATATCGTTGCACAAAAGTATTTCAGCGGTACCCCTGGGACGAAAGAGCGAGAAAGTTCGCTAAAACATCTTATAGATCGTGTGGCTGACACTATAACTCGCCATGGGCTAAGCGAAGGTTATTTTGTTGACCAAGAAGAAGCAGATATCTTTAATAACGAACTCAAGTACATCCTTGCCACACAAAGAGCTGCGTTCAATTCACCGGTCTGGTTTAATATCGGTGCTGCCGAACGCGCACAACAGGCGAGCGCCTGTTTCATTCTTGCCGTAGACGATACGATGCCATCTATCCTGAATTGGTATAAAGAGGAGGGTATGATCTTCAAAGGAGGCTCAGGGGCAGGTTTGAATGTCAGCACAATTCGATCAAGCTACGAGCAGCTAGGTAAGAGCGCAGGTACAGCAAGTGGTCCTTTGAGTTTCATGCGTGGCGCTGACGCTTCAGCGGGAGCTATCAAGAGTGGAGGCAAAACACGACGTGCTGCAAAAATGGTGATAATGAATGTCGATCACCCTGATATCGAAGAATTTATCTGGTGCAAGGCGCTCGAAGAACGCAAGGCGCGCGTGCTGCAAGAGGCTGGTTTTGACATGAGCCTCGATGGTAAAGATAACTACAGCGTCCAGTACCAGAATGCGAATAATTCAGTCCGTGTAACGGATGAGTTTATGCAGGCAGTGGAGGAGGATAAGAACTGGGACCTCAAGGCCGTCACAACAGGAAAGACTGTAAAGACGGTTAAAGCACGAGATCTGTTCAGGCAGTTTTCGGAATCGGCGTGGGAATGTGCCGATCCGGGCATGCAGTTTGATACCACCATTAATAAGTGGCACACGTGTCCTGTAGCAGGTCGCATCAATGCGAGTAACCCCTGCTCTGAGTATATGCATCTTGATAACTCAGCCTGTAATCTTGCGAGCATCAACTTGCTTAGGTATCTTAATGACGACCACACTTTCGCTATCGATGATTTCAGGCACACTGTAGAGATTATCTTTACGGCGCAAGAGATCTTAATTGGTTATTCAAGCTATCCAACAGAGAATATTGGTAAGAATGCAAAAGCGTATCGAGAGTTAGGTTTAGGATATGCAAACCTTGGCGCGCTACTTATGGCTCAGGGATTACCATATGATTCTGAAGAAGGTCGCGCCCAGGCTGCCGCTATTACAGCGCTCATGACAGGCCATGCTTATGCTACAAGCGCAAAGATTGCAAAGCGAGTTGGTCCCTTTGCGGGGTATCACAAAGATCGCGATGGTATGAACAAAGTGCTTAAAATGCATCGACGTGCAGTATCTGACATTGATGCGGCACTTGTCCCAGAAGAGCTGTTAAGCGCAGCTGCTGCAGCTTGGGATGAAGCGGTTGAGCAAGCAGAACTCCATGGAGTGCGAAACTCTCAAGCAAGTGTGCTTGCACCAACCGGAACCATAGGTCTTATGATGGACTGTGATACGACTGGTATCGAACCAGATCTTGGTCTTGTAAAGGTAAAGAAGTTGGTTGGTGGGGGTACGATGAGTATCGTGAACCAGACTGTGCCTAGGGCTCTTAAAGCGCTCGGGTACAACAAAGAGCAGGTTAGCGATATCATCAGCTACATTGATCAAGAGAAAACAATTCTAGGCGCTCCACACCTGAAACCTGAGCATAAGGATGTGTTTGCGTGCTCAATGGGAGACAATCCTATACATTACCTCGGTCACGTAAAGATGATGAGTGCAGTTCAGCCCTTCATCTCGGGCGCCATCAGTAAAACCGTTAACATGCCAGAGGATGTATCGGTAGAAGATGTAGAACAGCTACATATGGATGCATGGAAGCTCGGTCTTAAAGCAGTGGCAATCTATCGGGATAACTGCAAGGTCGCACAACCACTTGCAATGGCTAAGAAAGACGGCGCAGAAGACATAGCGAAAGCTGCGGCTCCTGCTCAAGTTGCACAGACTGTTGCAGATAGTTTTGTTGTTAAAGGTGCATATAAGCGCGAATTGAGCCGTAAGCGCTCTAGCCAGACATTCGAATTTCGCATTGCTGATCTTAAGGGTTACTTTACAATTAGTGAGTACGAAGATGGCACGCCAGGCGAACTGTTCATTAATGTAAGCAAACAGGGATCAACCCTCTCAGGCTTAATGGATTCTTTCGCTATCAGTGTAAGTCACGGTTTGCAGTATGGAGTTCCGTTAAAGAGCTACGTAAAGACTCTTATGAGTACGAGCTTCGCGCCAGCGGGCATAACAGATGACCCAGACATCAGAACCGCTAGTTCTATAACCGACTACATTATGCGTCGACTCGCAATGGACTACTTAAGCTTCGACGATCGACTAGAGCTAGGCTTGGCATCGATCGATGATATCGCGGACGAACAGACATCACTACTGGACACACCTATCTTGGAAGTTCAGCCAATGCCTGAGGCGTCACCTGTTGAAACGCCTGCCGCAACACTTCCGGAAAAGAAGAAGCAGGTTAGTTCGACTACAGATACAGCACCACTTTGTTACAACTGCGGAAACCAAACACAACGTGCCGGTAGCTGCTACGTATGTAACTCTTGTGGCTCAACAACAGGCTGTTCATAGAGAGCATCCATCTGAGCGCTTATGGGTGCCGCTCTTCGACAGTGAAGAAATATGTTGTCTTAAGTATATATTCAGCTTGAGGCGTAAAATAGAGGGGTGAAACTATTACTTGTAGAAGATGAGTTAAAACTTGGGAGAGCCTTGAAGGCAGGACTCTCCCAAGACGGCTATGCCGTAGAACTGGTCACTACTGCCGAGGAAGGTTTGGCCTGCGCATTAAATGACAGCTATGACGTGATTGTTCTTGATAGGATGCTGCCAAATGGACAGGACGGACTTGATATTTGCAGAAAGCTCCGTGCAAACAAGGTAGCAACTCCGATACTGATGCTCACCGCGCTTGGCGAGATGTCGGATAAAGTACAGGGTCTCGATGACGGAGCGGATGACTATCTCGTTAAGCCGTTCGATTTTGAGGAATTACTTGCGCGTTTGCGAGCGCTGCAGCGTCGCCCGCAGCAGTCGAATGCTCCAAATATCCCTATAGGACCATTGGTGCTTCACACAAGCTCTAAAGGCGTACAAACTCCATCAGGCATGGTCCGTTTGAGTAAGAGAGAGTATGCATTACTCGAGTATCTTGCAATGCATAAAGATAGGATATTCTCTAAAGAGGAGCTTATTGATCACGTGTGGGAATTTGACGCCGATATACTACCCAATACTGTCGAGGTTTTTGTACGTGGAATTCGCAAGAAGCTCGATATCACCAATAAGCCGTCAGTCATCGAGACAGTTCGAGGTTTTGGGTACAGAATTCGAGGCGATAGTTAAGATGTTCTCGTCAGCTGTGTTCAAACTGACCCTTTGGTACGTTGGAGCTCTTGCTGGAGTGTGTTTTTTGTTTAGTATACCGGCCTATAGTGTCGGTTCTTCGAGGCTAGAGAGAGGAGCGCAACGGCAATTTGAACTTATTGAGCGAATGCCACGAATGATTGGTATTGAGGTGGATGAGTTGCGAGCAACCCGAGGTGATCAACTTCGTCGTGACCAGAGAGATCTGCTGAACGAACTATTGGCAATCGATCTGTTGGTAGTGGGTATTGGGTCTATATTCAGTTATCGATTTGCAAAACGCACACTCCAGCCTATTCAAGAAGCGCATGCTGCGCAAGTACGCTTTACTGCCGACGCAAGTCATGAGTTACGCACGCCATTGGCCGTTATTAAAACTGAAACAGAAGTAGCTTTGCGCTCACCGAAGTTAAACCTTTCAGAGGCAAAGCAAATCTTAAGAAGCAACCTTGAGGAGATTACGAGGCTTCAAGCGTTGAGCGATCAATTACTGAGCCTCACGACCATGCAGGAGAAAGGTCTTGATACGCAACTAAAATCAATTAGTACGGTTATCAGGAGCGAGGCTGGTTTATTAGAAAAACGCTATAAAATAACAATCAGAAAAGACTTAGGCAAGGTTGGCAAGCTACGTATAAACGAGGCGCTTATTCGTCAACTGGTCGATATTCTTGTCGACAATGCGGTAAAATATGCTGGCTCTAAAAAGCCAGATGTAGCGATCGAGCTTACCAGGCAAAAAAATACAATTCTTCTTGCAGTCAGAGATAAAGGAATCGGAATAAAAGAGCAGGATTTGCCGTATATTTTCGAACGATTTAAACGTGGTAAGTCAATGGAAAACAGTGCTGGCCACGGATTGGGTCTGGCTATTGCTAATGATATTGTAAGTTTACATGATGCAAAGATAGCTGTCTCTAGCCGACCAAATGAAGAAACGGTGTTTAGAGTCTATTTTCGAAAGTAATTCTAGTTCGCTTTTTGTCGCTTGCGCTTGTTAGGGTCAAGTTCTTTTTTTCGAAGTCGCAGTGATTTAGGTGTCACTTCGAGAAGCTCATCGTTCTCAATAAAATCAAGACACTGTTCGAGGCTGAGTAGTGTTGGAGGTGAAAGCTGTACAACACCATCGCTTGATGAGCTGCGCATGTTTGTAAGATGTTTTGCTTTGCAGACATTTAGCTCCATATCGTCATGACGCGTGTTAAGGCCGACGATTTGTCCGGCGTATACCTTAATAGCAGGACCGATGAATACGGTGCCTCGTTCCTCAGCAGTCTGAAGTGCATAGGGAGTTGTTGTGCCGGTTTCCCAGGCGATTAATACACCATTCCTAAGCTGATCGAGAGCCGCACCGGGCTCAGCGTATCCTACAACTAAGCTGTCCATAACGACGGTTCCTTTAGTCTTAGTCACAAGGATATTTCGGAGTCCAAGAAGTGCACGGGTAGGGAGCTCGTAGATAAGTTTTGTAACTCCTTTTGTACTCGCAAACTGCTCTTTGAGGTTTGCCCGTCGAGCACCTAGCTCCATTTGTACGGCTCCTACATGTTCAGCAGGAACCTCTATAATTACCTCTTCGATTGGTTCGACGGTCTTTCCGTTTTCTTCTCGAGTAACTACTTGTGGTCGACCGACCTCAAACTCGAAACCTTCGCGACGCATAGTTTCGATAAGTACACTTAGGTGAAGTTCGCCTCTTCCTGAGACGCGGAATCCTATACCTTCGTCGGTGACTCGTAGTCCGACATTTGTCTCTAGTTCTTTGTTTAGTCTCTCGCCGATTTGGCGCGAAGTAGTAAATTCGCCTTCAGTGCCTTTGAAGGGGCTAGTATTCGGTCCGAGATATATCTGTAGAGTTGGAGCTTCAACTTCAAGAGTAGGTAGCGCCTCGGGATTATCGACATCTGCGATTGTTTCGCCTATTTGAGCGTCACCGATACCAGTGAGTTGAACGATATCTCCGGCGATGCCGCCGTCAACTTCAAACTTACTTACACCGTGACTCATCATTACCGTATCAACGCGGGCTTTTGTAACAGTACCATCGGCCTTGCAGAGTGCGACAGGTGTGCCTGCACTTATCTTGCCTCGCGTTATCCGGCCGATAGCAGTTTTGCCTTTGTAGTCATCCCATGTAAGGGCTGTAACGAGCATCTGAAAAGGCTTATCTATCTCGACGTCTGGAGCTGGAATATGTTTGATTATTGCTTGAAATAGTGGCTCAAGGTCGCCGTCTGATTCCACATTATCTGGCATGTCTTCCCACGCCTTACCGCTTCGCCCAATAGCATAGTATGTAGGGTAGTGGAGTTGGTTCTCGTGCACTGCTAGTTCAAGAAACAAATCATCAAGTTCGTCTTTTACTTCCTGAATGCGCCGACCATCTTTGTCTATTTTGTTAATAACAACGATTGGCTTCAACTCATATGCCAGCGCTTTTCCAAGCACGAACTTGGTTTGTGGCATTGGTCCTTCCTGTGCGTCAACGACAAGGATGCAGCCATCGGCCATATTGAGTGTGCGTTCGACTTCTCCAGAGAAGTCAGCGTGCCCGGGGGTGTCAATTATATTGATGCGATAGTCGCCGTGCTGAACTGCAGTAACTTTCGCAGTGATCGTGATGCCACGCTCTTTTTCCTGATCACCACTGTCCATAATAAGATCCTGACTCATCTCAGACTGGTTGTCTCTAAAGGTATGTGACTGCTTTAAGAGTCCGTCGACAAGTGTTGTCTTGCCATGATCAACGTGTGCGATGATAGCAATATTACGAATTTTAGATGAATCTTGGGTTCCTGCGGCCATAAGGGAATACACTTACCTTTCACTACTTTGCACTATTTCTCGAGCTATTTGTCAAATTATACCATAATCAGGTTATTTGAACAACTACTCTCTTAAAAACGTTATCACTATAGGGTACAATAGGGCGATGAACGGAACGTTGCTGTATCAACCAAAAAGTGAGCATGGTCGCCGCGCCGAAGAATACGCGCGCGACTTCGAGCGACTCAGTGGTCATGCACTTAAGCTCATAGATTGGGACAGCATTGAAGGCTCTACATTTGCACAAAATCGTGACATTGTTGTGTCGCCAGCTATCGTAATAACAGATGAAAGAGGATCGATCGTACGACAATGGCTCGGCGATCAGTTTCCCTTGTTTGATGAACTAATGGCGTATTTAGTTCGAATGCCCTAAGTATTGCGATAACTACCTCTGTAATATATACTTATTAGGTTAACAATTTGTATCGAAATGCACTCCATAGTGTTTGGATTAGCGGTCATCAGCCGCGAAGCAGCGAGAAGAAAAGGGTAACAGTAGCCTTTAGTAGAACTCGACGGGATTGCCCGTGATAGCAAAAATCAAGCGTCCGCCACTTTATAGTAAGCGGGAAGCAGGATGGTACCTCCCACTATCAAGGGATCCTGCATTCCACAAAAGTATATTGGCGGTTTTTTTATTTTCAAAGGAGAGCATACGTGGCGAACACAGACAAACCAACAACTGACGCAAAATCACCGTACGCCCTAATTGAAGAGGGTATACTGCAGAAATGGGCCGAAGAAGACACCTTTGCAAAATCAATCGAGCAGCGTGAAGGCGGGGAGTATTTTAGCTTTTATGATGGGCCTCCGTTCGCAAATGGGTTACCACACTTTGGGCATTCGCTAGTTACCAGCATTAAGGACTCGATGCTTCGGTACAAAACTATGCAGGGTTACTATGTGCCTCGTCGTAATGGTTGGGATTGCCACGGCTTACCAGTTGAGTTCGCGATCGAAAAAGATTTTGGCGTAAGTGGTAAAAAGCAGATTCTTGAGCTTGGTCTTGAGAAATTCAACGCGGCTTGTCGTGCCTCGATTTTTAAGTACAAAGACGATTGGGAGCACCTACTGAAGCGTCTTGGCCGGTGGAGTGAATATGAGAATTATTATGCCACTGTTGATACGACGTACACGGAGAGCGTTTGGTGGGTTTTGAGTGAAATTAACAAAAAAGGCTTACTGTACAAGGGTTTCAAGAGCGCGCCGTATTGTCCGCGCTGTGAAACGCCGCTTTCTAACTTTGAAGTCAATGAAGGCTATAGAGACGACGTGCCGGATCCGAGCCTGTTAGTAAAATTCAAACTTAAAGACGAAGACGCCTCTTTACTAGGTTGGACGACGACCCCATGGTCGCTACCTGGTAATGCTGCGATTGCAGTGAATCCAGAGGAGACCTATGTGTATGTAGATGTGCAGCTCGATGATGGATCGAGCGAGACTTTGGTGTTAGCAGAGAAGCGGCTTGAGGCTCTCAACGCTGAATATACGATCATCAAGACGCTGTCTGGTACTGAGTTGGTTGGCAAGAAATATGAGCCTCTATTTGTACTTCAAGATCTTGATAGTCGGGAAGGTCACGAAAATCTTTATCAAGTGTGGGCAGCTGATTTTGTAAGCATTGATGACGGATCGGGTGTGCTGCATGTTGCTCCGGCATTTGGTGAGGATGACTTAAAACTTGGGCAGGAAGTTGGGTTGCCAGTTCTGTCTACGGTAGACGCAGGCGGACACATTATCGGTGGCATTGGATTCGATGCAGTCACGGGCAAATTCTTTAAGGGAGCCGATAAGCTTATTATCGAACATCTTAGTGAGGCTGGATCGGTTTATGCGGCTGAGACTTTCACCCATACGTATCCTTTCTGTTGGCGATGTGATAGCCCATTGCTGTACTACGCGATAACCAGTTGGTATGTAAAAGTGTCGGACGTTCGTAGTGACTTACTGCGCACTGCAGAGGAAATAAACTGGGTGCCTGGCCATATCAAGAAAGGTCGCTTTGGAAAGTGGCTAGAAGGAGCGCGTGATTGGGCGATAAGCCGCAATCGATACTGGGGTGCTCCGTTGCCAGTATGGGTTAATGTGGATGATGAGAATGACTACATTGTAGTGAGCAGCATCGAGGAGTTAAAGTCGCTCGCAGGACCCGATATCAAAGTAGACGATCTGCATCGTCCTTTCATTGACGAGATTACGTTTGAGAAGGATGGGAAGAAATACGTACGTGTTAGTGAAGTTATTGATTGTTGGTTCGAGAGCGGTAGTATGTCAGTCGCTCAACAACACTATCCATTTGAAAACGCAGACGTATTTGAGAAAACCGCACCAGCAGACTTCATTATCGAGGGACTAGATCAGACACGGTTGTGGTTTTACGTGCAGCACGTCGTCGCCACAATTCTGTTTGATCGCCCAGCGTACAAAAATGTTGTAGTGAACGGCATGGTTATGGCTGCAGACGGACAGAAACTCAGCAAGCGTCTGAAGAACTACCCGCCAGTTGAAGAGGTTTTCGATTCCGAAGGCGCCGATACGATGCGTCTATATCTGCTGAGTAGCACACAGGCTACAGAGGTTGCTGACTACATGCGGTTCAATCGAGATGCTATGCGCGACGTTCAGCGAAACGTGTTGGGTACTTTGATGAACTCACATAAGTTCTTCAAAATGTATGCTGACATAGATGGATTTTCAGGCTCCAATTTAGTTCAACCAAGTCCGACGAGCGCACTCGATGTATGGATACTCTCACGACTCAACCAGGTTATTGCCGAGACTACAGCTAGTGCTGATGACTATAAGATCGCACATGCAATTGAGCCAATATTCTTATTGATTGATGATTTGAGCAACTGGTTTATCCGCCGGTCTCGTCGCCGCTTCTGGAAAAGTGAGGATGACGGCGATAAGCAGTCGGCATATGAGACATTATGGTATGTGCTTGTGCGCGTGACGCAGTTGCTCGCACCATGGGCGCCGTTTATAAGTGATCATCTATGGCGTGAACTGACGACGGGTACAAGCCTGCCTGTATCAGTACACCTAAGTGATTGGCCTGAAGCAGCACCAGTAGATACCGCCGCCATAGAGTCGATGGCCTATATTCGAAATGTGATCAACGAAGGTTTGTCTCAACGAGCACAGGCGGGCATCAAGGTACGACAACCACTCCGTTCACTTCGTATTACTGGCGCCCCAGAAATAATGCGTGATATAAGCAGTGATTATATCGCCATTATGGAAGACGAACTTAATGTCAAAGAGATACTGATTGAAGTTGACGAGTCTAAAACTCAACAGATCGAACTAGATACCGTTCTTTCACCAGAGTTAGTACGGGAGGGGATCGTGCGTGATCTAGTGAGACATATCCAGAGTGCACGCAAAAAAGCGGGGCTCAACGTGGATGATCGAATTGTCTTATCTCTCGCGACAGAAGATGTCGAAACGACAAATGCTATACAAGAGCATCGTGACACGATTCTAAAAGAAACCTTGGCAACCTCACTAGAGAGTACAGTACAAGATCCACTACAAGTCGTGTCAGTAAACGGCGCAAACGTACAACTCTCACTGCGGAAGTCGTAGGGTTCATGATTCGGTTGGGAATTATTGCGAGTAAACGAGGCGTGGTGCTCGCGGCGGCATCCCTTTACCTCGTGATTATTGGTTTGCTAATTCAATTCTCGATACATTCGTCGGATCGACTGGCGCGGTATCAGCCAAAACCAATCACTCAGGTTGTTGCGTGCGTCATTGGTCTTATATGTCTATTAGTGGTGAATAAACTTCCTATGTCTGTATGGCGACGATTTGCAATCGTTGGCTACATCGTAGTTGTGATGCTTATGCTGGTAGTGCGCCAGACGGGCGTTGAGGTTTTTGGGGCGAAAAGATGGTTGACTATCGGTGGATTCCAATTGCAGCCTTCAGAGCTCATGAAGCCAGTACTCGTGTTTGTTACCGCCGGTCTGTTAGTCGGGTTTACGACAAAAAATGCCATACGTCGTCTTGCGATATTGTTAGTAACAGCAGCTCTGCCTATAGGTCTTGTGCTCTTGCAGCCTGATCTTGGTACTGCTCTAGTGTTGCTCGCCTTATGGGCATGTCAGATATTTGTCAGTGGTATTGATCGCAGATATATCGGATTTATAGCAGCAGTACTAGTGGGGGTCGCCGCGATTGGCGTGCCGTTAAGTACGCCATATCAGAAACAACGAGTCAGTTCTTTTATTACTGGCCATAAAGCAGAGGACGCATCTAGCTATAATGTCGTGCAGGCGCGAATCGCTATAGGGAGCGGTGGCTGGCTAGGGCAGGGTTTAAGTGGTGGTACGCAAAGCCAACTAAACTTCTTGCCATCGCAACATACTGATTTTGCATTTTCTGTCGTTGCCGAGAAGCTAGGCTTTGTTGGTGCACTGAGTGTGTTATTGGCAGAAGTCGGGCTTTCGATAGCAGCATGGAGGATAGTTATTGCCACCAAAGGGAATTATCTTACGTTGGTTTCGAGTGGTATCGCATTAGTTTTTACTATGCAGGCGGTGGTTAACATTGCTATGAATGTTGGTTTGCTCCCTGTTACGGGGATACCGCTACCGCTGATTTCATATGGAGGTACGAGTATGGTCGTAAGCTTGATTATGATAGGATGGCTCCTGCATATTGATCGTTTGTCTGCCACAATGGACTAGGGCACTTTACAGCAACGCCCATATCTGTTAATCTAAACCCCGAACTTCTTATAGAAAGGTAATGATAATTCAATGAAAAAAGCAGTCATCGCAACCGGCGGAAAGCAATATCTTGTCACTGAAGGTGAAGAGCTATTGGTAGAGAAGCTTGGTGCAGATCAAAAACTTAGTCTTGAACCCTATCTTGTCATTGATGGCGACAAGGTTGTTGTAGGCGATCCAGTTGTGGCGGGCGCTAGTGTTACATTCGCAATTCTAGATGGTGAAATTAAGGCTCCAAAAGTAATGGTGCAGAAATTCCAGTCAAAGAAACGCGTTCGAAACCTAAAAGGCCACCGACAGACGCACTCTCGTATCAAAATCGATACTATCTCAACAAAGTAGTACTGAAAGCAGGTCTTCTTTAGTAGTAATTTATAAAACAGCTTGCTACCTAAGGAATTCACTACTTTTAACTCAGCTAGAAAACCCCGCATATCCTTGTGGGGTTTTCTAGCTACGAACTAGCCAGCGGCGTGAAAATAAGCTACTATATTCGGTGAAAGCCGGAGGGAAATAAACATATCATGGCGGTAGTTATTGCCATAACTAATCAAAAAGGCGGCGTCGGTAAAACAACGACGGCCATTAATCTTGCAGCGTACCTAGCTAAAGCAGGAAAGTCTGTACTATTGG
This sequence comes from uncultured Candidatus Saccharibacteria bacterium, assembly GCA_964576475.1. Classification (GTDB taxonomy): domain Bacteria; phylum Patescibacteriota; class Saccharimonadia; order Saccharimonadales; family CAZNVG01; genus CAZNVG01. The sequence goes on from CAZNVG010000007.1 coordinate 18,956, forward strand.
TTGATCTTGATCCGCAGGGCAACACAACTAGTGGACTTGGAATTGATAAGACAGCACTTAAAGCTACGGTTGCAGATGTGTTAAGTGGTGAGCTTGGTGTTGAGCAAGCATCTATAGCGACAAGCGTTAAAGGCCTACGGCTACTCCCAGCAACTAGCCATCTGGCAGGAGCCGAGGTGGCTCTTGTCAACGAAGAGCAAAGGGAAAGTCGCCTGAAACAAGGGCTTGAAAATGTAGCAGTCGACTATGTACTGATTGACTGTCCACCAAGCTTGAGTCTTCTAACGATCAACGGACTTGCTGCCGCACACCATATCCTTATACCGGTCCAGGCTGAGTATTATGCGCTAGAAGGGCTAAGCCAGCTATTGGAGACATTGCGTCGCGTACGAATGTCACTGAATACGCAGCTTAGCTTGCTTGGTGTAGTCGTCACAATGTTTGATAGTCGAACCAGTTTGAGTACGCAGGTTTATGATCAGCTTAAAACTCACTTCAAAGATAAAGTGTTTGAAGTTGTTATCCCTCGAAATGTTCGTCTGGCAGAGGCGCCAAGTCATGGGAAGCCGATTTCAGAGTTTGAGCGGTTTAGTAAAGGTGCTCGTAGCTATAAGTCGTTAGCGAAGGAGGTGATGAGTCGTGTCGAAAGCATTAAATAGAGGACTAGGGCGAGGACTGGATAGTCTTATTCCATCCGATATAGAAGTTAGTCAGTTGTCTCAACGTGAAGCAAAACAGCGCATTGCAGCAATTGCAACCGATCAACTGCACGCTAACCCCGATCAGCCGCGTCGGCATTTTGATGAGAACGAGCTAACGAGCCTGGCGGAATCGATAAAAGAGCATGGTATTTTGCAACCGTTATTGGTCCGTCAGTTGTCGAATGGTAGTTTTCAGATAGTTGCCGGAGAACGTCGATGGCGCGCCGCGACTTCAATTGGGCTTGCTGAAGTACCGGTAATTGTTATTAGCGTTGATGAAATTAAGCGCGCAGAGATAGCCTTAATTGAAAATGTACAACGTGAAGATCTGCAACCACTTGAGTTGGCAGCGGCACTGCATCGACTGCACTATGACTTTAATCTAGATTACGAACTTATCGGTAAACGTATAGGTAAGGCAGCTACGACAGTTGTAAACATCGTTCGATTAATGCAGCTTCCTGAGGCTGCGAAAGCCGCTTTGGCCGAAGGCAAGATAACCGAGGGTCATTCTCGGGCCATATTAGCACTACGCGACTCTCCCGAGAAACAAGCCGAGTTATTGGACTATATCTTGCGTCAGGATTGGTCGGTTCGCAAGAGTGAAGCGTTTGTTGTTGCTTATAAGCAAGGGGCGTCAACGAAAACACAGGCACTACGAAAAACCAAAGTTACAACACCGCAGACACTAAAGTTGAGCAAGCGCTTAGGTAGGGATGTGAGTGTGCAGCGGATGGCGAAAGGTGGACGTCTGCAAATTAGTTATAAAAACGATGAAGACCTCAAAGCTCTGACTGAAAAACTACTTGGCTCAGAGCAAGAAGGTTAAAGTATTTAAAATACCTTCGTTTTGTTTATTGGCAATACGCGTAGACGGACATGTCCAACGACATGCTCGACATTAATAGGACCTATTTCATCCGATCGTGAGTCAAGAGAGTTTGGACGATTGTCTCCGCAGACAAAAATTTCATCCGGTTTGATCGTCCATTCCTTATCGGGTGTAGTAATGACGTTTTTTGTTACGAGATTTTCATCTGGATTGAATCCCTCTGGGTTCTCTTGGTTATAGACGGTAATGTGGCCGTCCTTGATTACGACGCGGTCACCAGGAAGCCCTATAACGCGTTTTACGAGCTGAATATCTCCTTCGTTCGTTGCGAAGCGTCTCGCCAAAGTGTTCTTGAGGACAACGATATCGTAGCGTTTCGGTGTGTATTTATGATGGGTAATTTTGGACCAAGTTGCAGGTACTTTAGATACAATTAATCGATCACCGCTTTGTAGGGTGGGCTGCATACTGACGCCAACCACTTCGTATGGCTGAAATATAAACTGATTAATAATAAATGCAAGAATAATTGCTCCGCCAATAACCTCGACTGCACTTATGATTGTGCCGACTAGGCCGCGACGTCGTGACTTCTGGCTATCTTCGACAAAGTGCTCTTTCGCTGTCTTTAAGAACTCGGACTCTTGGGGCTCAGCAGACTGCTTGGTAGCCATTGGGTTCGGTAGATTGAGTTTTGTTGCCAGCCTTGAGAGTTGCTCTTCTTGAACAAGAGTTAACTTTTCATTGTTACGGGCTGCCTCGCTCAGGATGCGGTAATTCTGAAGGTCGAGCGCATTTGTGTCTTTGGATTGATCCATGAAGGCCATTATAACTGTTTATCGACAAGCTTTACCAGCTTTACCGCGGAAACTTTTCTGGGTATACTGGGACAACGTTATGCAACCGAAAAAGTCTAAAAAACAGTTCATTGAAGGGGTAAGCCGTACAGGCTCAAGAGCGGGTCGAACTCGACCGACGCTTGATCCATTCACGAAACCAACCAAAGAACGTACGTCTATAGGTGTTAAGCCTTCTACCGCGACAGGATTTACCGCAGCAAGCGATTCTAAGGCGAATGTGTCTGGTGCTCCTAAGTTCGACCTGGAGCTAGAAGATGTTGAACAGAAGCCTGTAAAAAAAGGTTGGTTTAAGCGGCGCAAGGATAAAAAGAAGCCCACATCTAAGGCACGACGATGGAGCAAGCGTACCGCACTTGCAATGATGGCCGTACTCTTAATCGGAGGAGGTTGGCTTGGCTGGAAACTCTATCGGAATGCAGCTAAATTAACTCGCGACAATAACCCGTTCCATTTACTTTCCGCCTTGCAGTCAGCACCCTTGAAAAACACAGACGGAAGAACCAACATTCTACTGGCCGGTAACTCGGTAGACGATCCAGGTCATGGTGGAGCAAAACTTACTGACTCAATCATGGTGCTGAGTATTGATACGAAGAACAAAACCGCATTCATGTTGAGTATCCCGAGGGATCTATGGGTTGATTATCAGACTCGGGGTTGTTCGGTAGGCTATCAAGGTAAGATCAACGCTACTTTTGTGTGTGGTGACGAGACTAATTTCAAGCAAGATGGATATCCAAACGGGGGCATGGGCTTGCTTGAGAAGGTCGTTGAGGATAATTTTGGAATCGACATTCACTATCAAGGACTCATAAACTATGGTGCCTTCAAGGACGCCGTGAACGCCGTGGGCGGCATAACAATAACCGTAGAGAGTTCTGACCCTAGAGGACTGTACGATCCGAATATTGCCAAGGTTGACGGGGGCCCATTAAAGCTGAGCAATGGGCAAGTTACGCTAGACGGTCAGACAGCACTGAACCTGGCGCGAGCAAGAGGAGACTCTGCATATTCGTATGGGTTCCCAGGGAGTGACTTCGATCGTACAAAACATCAGCGACAGATGCTCTTAGCTATTAAAGAAAAGGCACTTAGCGCTGGCGTATTGGCCAATCCGCTTAAACTAGGACAACTGTTTGATACTCTCGGCAAGAACGTGCAGACTGATCTCGAACTTAAAGAAATGCAGAGCCTCTATGAGGCGGGCAAAGATCTGAACAACGACAATATTAAATCCCTGAGCCTAAATGATTGGGAGGGCAAGAACTTGTTGACGAGTTATGCGGCACCAAATGGCTCAAGTGCGCTCGCGCCTGCAGCAGGAGTAGGGAATTTCTCACAGATAAAGAAAGAGCTAAAGAAAATAATCTCTAATGACCAGGTTGCTCAGGAAGCCGCTAACATCGTCATCCTAAACGGAAGTGGCGTGAATGGGGAAGCTGTGAAGCAAGCAGAGGTGCTCAGTGGTAAAGGGATGAACGTCCTCATTACTGCCAACGCCGATAAGCAGTATGCGACTTCTATGCTTGTAGACAATACTGCCGGCAAAAAATCTGCCAGCTTAGGCGCACTTCAGAACACCTATAAAATATCTGCTTCAGCCGATGCGGCACTGACTGCAAAATACCCAACGGCCGATTTCGTGATAATCTTAGGTCGAGATGCAGTTCCTCAGCAATAACCGATCCCGGACAAAAAGTCGGCGCGCAGGCTACCTTCACGCTGTACTGAATGTCGTGTTGCCGTTAGGTGTATTGCTTTTTGTACGAGCTAAATTACCATATCTTGCAGTAGCACTTATTCTTCTGGCTAAATGGAGAGTTTTCGCCGTCCAGCCAAGGTATTGGCTTGCAAATATCCGAAGTAATAGCGTCGATACTATTGTAGGGCTAAGTTTTGTAGTGCTTGTACACAGTACGCCGCGATTATCCATTCAAATAGCGTTCATTTTAGCTTTCGCTGCGTGGTTGGTTTTGATCAAGCCACGGTCTGACGTTATCTGGGTGAGTGCTCAGGCGCTCATAGCACAGACGCTAGGAATTATTGCTATACAAGACTATATGGCTAACCGCGGCCAGCAGACTTGGCCCGAATTCGTAACGATAGTACTAATTTCTGTCGTCGCACTTGCCGCTGCTCGTCATTTCTTGAGTAGTTACGAGGATAGGTATTTATCGGTACTGAGCTTTTCGTGGGCGTTTTTTATCACCGAACTAACATGGCTTTTAGATCACTGGATAGTATTCTATGTTCGATATGTTTCACATATTGCACTACTTGCAACTTTCCTCGCGTATACCGCAATGAGACTCTACGATAAAACGCATAACGACAATCTCACACGTCGAGAAATACGTACATTAACAGTGCTGAGCTGTGTTATACTGCTCGTGGTTGTATTGTTATCAAATTGGCGTCGATCTTTATATTAAAGACGATTTCGAACTATTTATTTAAAGTCAGATGAGGAGGGAAAGTGGATTCGAGCCCTGAAAATACGGTTCACACAAAAGGTCGCCATGCTCCGTGGTGGTTAATTAGTGTTATGTTCTTTAACGCAATCATAGGATTCGGTGGAGGCTGGTTAGCGAGTAGCGTGCATTCTGACGGCATTAGTGCAAATCCTAGCGCGGAAACCAATCAGAGAATTGTCTCGAGTGAGGGTGAAGTTATTGCTGATGTTGCTGAGCAGGTTAGCCCGAGTGTTGTCTCAATTAACGTACAGACCGCATCTCAAAGTGTTTTCGGTCAGGTAGCTACTTCTGAGAGTGCAGGTACGGGTATAGTCATGAGTAGCGACGGTGTGATTGTGAGTAACAAGCATGTTATTGCCGATGGCGCTACGAAAATAACGGTAAAAACCTCAGACAATAAGAAATACACGGATATTGAAGTAATTGGCCGAGATCCGCTCAATGATATCGCTTACATTAAAGTGAAGGGCGTTAATGACTTCAAGCCTGCGAAAATTGGCGATTCAGATAAACTTCGCGTCGGCGATAAGGCGATCGCGATAGGTAATGCACTTGGAGAATATAATAATACGGTAACCTCTGGCATTATATCTGCAAAAGGGCGGCCTGTTGAGGCAGGTGAGGGCGCTGAGTCTGAGAAACTGTCTAATTTAATACAGACCGATACGGCAATCAATCAGGGGAATTCTGGTGGGCCGCTCGTAAATATAAGTGGTGAAGTCATTGGAATGAACACGGCACTTGCCGGTAACGCACAGAACATTGGTTTTGCAATCCCTATCAACGACATTAAGCCAGGGCTAAGTACGGTACTCGGTACAGGAAAATTTGAAAGACCTTATCTAGGCGTGCAATACATATCCCTCGATGAATCAAACGCAAAAGACCTAAACGTATCTTCTACAAAGGGTGCATACGTCAAGAGCGCAAGTGGTCAGCCCGGTGTTATAGCAGGCGGTCCTGCCGACAAAGCAGGCGTCAAAGACGGCGATATAATCACCAAGATCGATGATAAAGAGATAGACCCGTCAACGCAGATAAGCAATATTGTAGGCTCAAAAAAGGCTGGAGATACCGTCAATCTACATATACTACGCGGCGATAAGCAGATTGATATCTCCGTAAAACTTGAAGCTGCACCGAGTTCGTAGAACTAGCGACGGCGAAAGACCTGAATGAGATCTTGTGAGGCAATTTCCTCAAACTCATGGCGTTGTGCAATATCAAGTAGAGCTGTGTGCTGACTTAATAAAGACTCAGTGAAAACTAGTTTAGGCTTCCAGTCGTTCATGGTTATTTCGCTGAAGAGCCGCCGATAGTGGTCAAGGCCGTCCTTTCCACTGTAGAGCGCGATGCTCGGCTCAAAAGTTGCTGCGACATTTACAGGGTACGTATCTGGTACATAGGGAAGGTTGGCGAGTATTACTTCTTGAGGTTTGTGTAGGTTACTTAATATGTCACTTTGCACGTAGGTGACCTGAGCGTTGTATATGGCGGCGTTCTGTTTTGCGATTTCTAGTGTTCGAGGATCAACATCGGCAAGCGTGACAACCGTATCATCTAGCTCGAGTGAAGCAGTAATACCAATAGCACCGCTTCCGGACCCAAGGTCAACGATGTGAAATGGATTGTCATCATTACTTTGTTGTTTGAGCAGTTCGATCATTGTCTCAGTTTCTGGTCTCGGTATGAGCACATGGTCGTTTACAATGAACTTTCTTGCATAGAATTCAGAGAATCCTCGAATATAGGCGAGCGGTTCATGATGGGATCTGCGGCCAATCTTTATGGATAATTCTTGGGCTTGCGAACTGGTTAGCTCGAGGTCTTCATGAGCTAATAAGTATGATCTATCATGCCCGACTATATCCTCAAGGAGGACGAGAGTGTCGAGTCGCGCGCTTTCTACTCCAGCTTTTTCTAAAAGCTCTGTGCAGTGCGATAGCTGCGAATGAATGTCGTTACTGATCTGATTCTGTGGCATAGGTCTGAAGGGCTGCGACGAGATCGTCGATATCACCGTTTAAGGCAGCAGGAATGTTGCTTCTTGAGTATCCGATCCTGTGGTCTGTTATCCGATCCTGAGGAAAGTTGTAGGTTCGTATCTTTTCCGAGCGGTCTCCCGAGCCGATCAATGTTCGTCGGTGCGAGGCTAGCTCTGACTGTTCTTCCTCGATCTTAAGTTGTAACAGCCGCGCTCGCAACACGCCCATGGCTTTATCCTTGTTCTTAATCTGCGATTTTTCATCTTGGCAGGTCACGACAAGTCCGGTAGGGATATGAGTGATTCTTACAGCCGAGTCGGTCGTGTTTACAGATTGTCCGCCATGACCACTAGCTCGATATGAATCAATTCGTAAGTCTCCTGCGTTGATTTGCACATCTCTTTCCTCAGCCTCTGGTAGCACCGCAACCGTAACTGTTGAGGTATGTATACGTCCCTGGCTTTCCGTGCTTGGTACACGCTGTACTCTGTGAACGCCTGATTCAAATCTAAGGTTGCGATAAGCTTCCTGGCCTTTGATAGCAACAACAATTTCTTTATAGCCGCCAACTTCACTGGCGCTTTCACTAATTAGCTCGGTTTTATAGCCACGTACTTCCGCGTAGCGCATATACATTCTATATAAATCAGCCGCGAATAGGCTCGCTTCATCGCCACCCGCGCCTGCACGTATCTCCACGATAACGTTTCTGTCGTCATTTGGGTCGCGTGGCATGAGTAGATCTTTAAGTTCAGACTCTGCCTGGGAGAGTTTGGGTTCCAGGTCTTTAAGTTCAGACTCTGCCATTGACTGTAGCTCGGGATCAGAGTCGTTTGCAAGTTGCTTCGCCTCGGCTAGCTGTCCTTGAAGTGTTGACTGCAGGTTAGCCAGCTCGAGTATCCTATCAATCATGTTTGCTCGACGAGACTTCTCTGCAAAGTCAGGCTGAGAAAATGCGTCAGCGCGCGATAAAAAATCCCGCAGTGCAGCTTGCTCGTTGATTAGTTCATTTTTCTTAGTAGGGTCTAGGTTCATAGTTCAATCTCTAGTGTAATTGGTGTGAAACATTAAAACAAAAGAACCGCATCGGTAACGAGCGGTTCTGAATATAACTACGTAGCTACTTGGTTGTTTTAGCGACTGGCTTCGCGCCTAGTTTCTGGACTTCTGGCGCAGTTTTTTCTTCTTGCTTGTCAGCCTTCTTGGTTGCGGCTTTCTTAATCTTCTCAGCATGTTTCTTTGCAGCTTCTTGGCGTGCTTTGAATCGATCAACGCGACCTTCAATATCTACAAGCTTTTCTTGTCCGGTGTAAAAAGGATGTGAAGTACTGGAGATGTGAATTTTCACAACAGGGTACTCATTTCCATCGTCCCACTTAGTGGTCTCGTCGGATTGTGCAGTCGAGCGAGTCAAGAATTTGAAACCATTGCTGGTGTCCTCAAAAACGACCTGTCTATAGTTCTGTGGGTGTAAGCCTTGCTTCATAACTGGAAGATTATATCGTATAGGCGGCTCATCAGTCAAACCCCAGTTTTATTACGAGTAATATAAACGCATCAATTGCCGACCCACTTGACGTGCATTGTGACGAATTAGTGTTCGTCTGAGCATTGTGTCGTTGGGATCCTGAGTGTAAAGGTCTTCTGCAAGCAGCGGCACTCCAATTGCCTCTGCTGTAATCTCGCCGAAACGATCAGGTGCGAAATCAACGGGGTATTCTCCATTTTCGGCGTAGCGCGACAAGAGATCGCTCGAAGGTGGTTGGTTATTGTATAGCACTGCATCAATTTGGTTTTCACCGGTATATTCTTCGATCTTCTTTACATAGTCCACGACGTGCCAGCCGTCTGTCTGGCCAGGTTTAGTGACAAGGTTTGCAATAGCTACTTTTCTAGCTGCTGAAGCCTCGAAAGCTCGGCGTATACCAATTGGACCGAGGGCAGGGAGTAGTGAACCGTATAGGTTGCCAGGAGCTATGACCAGCAGATCACAATCTACTATTGCTTGATGTGCAAGTGGGTTTAATTCTGATTTAGGCTCTAGTGCTACGCGTGCATCTGGCTCGCTGATTGCTCTGTGCCCGATTTTGTATTCACCCCTAACGAGCTCATCTCCATCCTGCATGACTAAATCGTGTTTTTCGAGGGTGATGGGAACAACCTCTCCAGTAATTTGAAGAAGTTTACTCGCTAGCTTTACTGCTCGCTCGAAATCACCGTATTGCAGCTCGAGCCCCGTCAATATAATGTTGCCCATTGAATGGCCAGCCATAAAACCTTCACCAAATCTATAATTGAATAAATCGCGCACCTCTGGCATATTGCTCAGGGCAACCAAACATTGTCTGACGTCGCCCGGTGGTAGAACGCCTAGCTCATCCCTGAGTTGCCCGGTCGAGCCTCCGTCATCGCTCATATTGACCAATGCAGAAATGTTGGGAGTTAAGTGTTTGAGCTCTCTAAGTATCGTAAAGCTGCCAGTGCCACCGCCAATGACCGTAATATGGGGTGATAGTGTGTCTTCGTGCTCCATGGATTGGTAGTATACCATTTAAGGGGTTGCGACAGGGGCGGTCATCTGTTAAAATTTGAGCATATTAAACGAATCAGCACGCATACTGTGATTCCTCCCTGAAAAGGGCTATCGATGCGTGTGAAGGAGGAAAAGGAATACCATGGCAGTAGATATTGATGTTAAAAAACTACTTGAAGCTGGTGCTCACTTTGGGCACAAGACAAGTCGCTGGCACCCTAAAATGGGTCAGTATATTCACTCTCGACGCGGCGGAGTGCATATTATTGATCTAACTAAAACGGTCGATTCACTTGAGAAGGCGACAAAGTTTGTCAGTGAAATTGCAGCAAAGAATCGTCAAGTGTTATTTGTCGGTACAAAACGACAATCTCAGGAAATTCTGCAGAAAGCAGCTGAGGGTGCGGGCCAGCCGTTTGTTGTTGAGCGATGGTTTGGCGGATTGCTAACGAACCAGCTAACTATTAAAACCCGTATAAAACACCTTAAAGATCTTGAAGAGAAAATGGCGTCAGGCGAACTGGCTGCGAAATACAATAAGCTTGAAATTCAGCGATATCAGGAAGAAATTGACAGGCTAAACCTTAACTTTGGCGGCATCAAAGATATGGCAGGCCATCCAGGCGCTGTTTTTGTGTCTGATGTTGTGACGGACCAGATTGCTGTTAAGGAAGCAAACCGACTGAAAATTCCTGTCATCGCAATAGTTGACACGAACGCAGACCCAACGAACATCGATTATCCGATTCCGGCAAATGATGATGCTATCAAGAGTATTACATTGATCACTGACTACATCGTGTCCGCTATAGAATCTGGCAAGGCAAAAGTAAAAAAAGCTGATAAAGACGAACAACCTGTTGAAACAACCAAAACAAAGGAGGAGAAGTAATGGCAGTATCACTTGACGAAGTAAAAAGACTACGCGATCTCACCGGTGTCGGATTGACCGACGCAAAACGTGCGCTTGAAGAGACTGACGGTGATTTTGACAAAGCACTTGAAGACATGCGCAAGAAGGGTATAACCAAAGCTGAAAAGCGTGGTGAGCGCGAAGCCAGAGCAGGGATAATTGGCACATACAATCACGACAATCGCATCGGCGTCATGGTAGAGGTGAACTGTGAGACGGATTTCGTTGCTCGCAATGAACTGTTCACAGAACTTGTTAAGGACATCGCTATGCATATTGCTGCAAGCAGCCCTGAGTTTGTTTCTGTTGACAATATACCTACTGAAGTACAGGATAAAGCTAAAGCTGATTTTGCAGAGAAGGTAGCTGCAGAAGGTAAGCCGGCTAATATGGTTGACCAGATTGTTGCTGGCATGCTGAAAAAGCATTTTGCGGAACGCTGTCTACTTGATCAGCCATTCATTAAAAACCCAGACCAAACTGTTGGTGAATTGGTTCAGGCAGCAAATGCCAAACTTGGTGAGAATATTGTTGTGCGCCGATTCAGTCGAATGGCTGTCGGTGAAGTCGCCTAAAGTAGTGTAAACAAAGGAGAAGTATCGTGACTCCAGACAAGCTCGTGTCAGACTCGCAAGTGCGCTTCCAGGAAGCTCTTGATCATTTTGAGAATAGCGCACGAAAAATTCGAACGGGTCGTGCGCACCCATCAATGCTCGACGATGTTAAGGTTGAAATCTATGGCACAAGTGTGCCTCTCAATCAGGCCGCCAACGTTAACGCGGTTGAAGCGCAGTTAATCCAGATTACTCCTTTTGATCCGGGGAGCCTTCAGGCGATTGCTGAAGCAATTAGAAACGATCAGTCTCTCGGATTGAATCCTTCTGATGATGGTCGTGTTGTTAGAGTACCGATTCCGGCGCTCAATACTGAACGTCGTCAACAGATTGTTAAGCAATTAAACGAAAAGGTCGAGGAGTGCAATATCGCGCTTAGAAATATTAGACACGATGTTCTTAATGAACTCAAAAAGGCAGTGACAGATAAAGACATTAGCAAAGACGACTATACTCGATACGAAAAGCAAATCGATGAAGCTATGGACAAAGTTCGGACCAAGGTGGATGGTCTTGCCTCGGCCAAAGAGCAAGAAATTCTAGCGGTCTAAAAACTATGGCTAACTTTGAACTGTCCAAAAAGAAAGCAAAAAAAACAGTATTTGTGAGCGGGTCCACCCATCCCGAGCTAGCCGAGGCAACAGCACGAAGTCTTGGTATTGGTATGGGGGGCGTTGCACTTCAGGAGTTCAAAAACAGTGAACTTTGTGCACGGTATACAGAGTCGGTGCGTGGAAAACACGTCATTATTATGCAGACTCATGCCGCTGCAAAAGGACGATCGGTCAACGATTCGCTACAAGAGCAGCTACTTATGGCCGATGCCGCGAAGCGAGCTTCTGCAAAGAGTATTACCGCTGTCTCGCCAATGCTTGCTTATTCGCGTCAAGATCGTAAATCAAAAGGTCGTGAAACTATCGCAGCTGCAATGGTTATACAGCAGCTTGCGATGGTCGGTGTGGGCAGAATTGTGTCCGTAGATCTGCACTCAGCTCAGATGCAGGCGGTATTTGACGGCCCGTTTGATCACCTTACTGCTGAACCGATAATGAAACGCGCGTTAGCTAATAAAATAGGCGACAAAGATAAAGATGGATTCATGCTGGTCTCGCCAGATGCGGGCAGGGCTAAAACAACCGAGCACTATAGTCGTGAGCTGGGGATTGACTGGGTGACCATGCCCAAGACTAGAGACCGGACTGACTCAAGTATCATCAACAGACCGTTGCAGGTTGAGGAAGTCGATGGAAAAATCTGTTTCATAACGGACGACATGATTGATACTGCGGGAACCTTGGTGTCTGCTGCCGAGACGCTTGAACGCTCAGGCGCCAAAAAAGTGATCGCCTTAGCGACTCATGCTGTATTTTCAAATCCCGCGTTGACTCGACTTGAAGCTAGCCCAATCAGTGAGATCATTGTGACAGACACGATGCCTACTGATGAAGCAAGGGCGGCATTAGGCAAGCGATTACGAGTACTTTCTATCGCACCTCTCATCGGGCAAGCTATTAGCGCAATACGAAACGATGAATCAGTTTCAGAAATTTTTGACGACTATAACTACAGCTAATATGCGGATTTCCCGTGCTATAATTAGCGAACTGCATGAATAACATATCATCTGATATTTCGCTTGAGATACCACATCATGTGGGGATAATACTTGATGGTAATAGGCGTTGGGCGAAACGACGTGGATTGCCGAGTTTAGAAGGACACAGAAGAGGGTATCAGAACTTAAAAACGATTGCTCGTCATGCACTTGATATGGGCGTCAGTTATTTAAGTGCATTTATATTTTCAACCGAGAACTGGAAGCGATCGAAAGAAGAGGTTGACTACCTCATGGATCTAGCCAAGAACATCATAGAAAATGATGCCCAAGAACTTATCAAAGAAGGTATCAAAGTTGTAATGGTAGGATCGCGAAAAGGTGTGAGGCAAGATATTTTAGACGCGATTGATAGGCTCGAAGCAAAAACAGTCAAAAACCACAGAGGAACATTAGCACTATGTTTTAATTATGGTGGGCATCAAGAAATAGTTGATGCAGTAAGTCAGATTGTCCGAAAGGGAATGAAGGCAGACGACATAACCTCTCAAGATATCTCAGACCACTTGTATGCTGCGGATGTGCCACCAATCGATTTGATTATCAGAACATCCGGAGAGCAGCGTCTAAGTAATTTTATGATGTGGCGGGCAGCCTATGCTGAGCTATATTTTATCGACAAGCAGTGGCCGGCGTTTAATAAAAAAGATTTCGATGACGCGATTGCGGTATTTGGCTCTCGTTTAAGAAGATTTGGAGGATAAGTATGGTGTTGTTTATCTTAGGGCTCGTATTGTTTGTTCTTTTGGTAGTAGTGCATGAGTTTGGGCATTTTATAGTTGCGCGCAAGAACGGTGTTGAAGTTGAAGAGTTTGGAGTCGGTTTCCCGCCGCGACTATTGGGATACAAACGAAAAGGAGACAAAACAGTTTATTCTCTCAATGCGCTACCTCTAGGTGGATTTGTACAGCTAAAAGGAGAGAGTGATACCGATAGTAGAAAAGGTAGCTACGGTGCGGCATCACTGAAGGTAAAAACTAAGATAATGCTTGCTGGTGTGGCAATGAATCTGTTTACAGCATTCATTATGTTTACCGGTTTAGCGCTGATAGGTATGCCGCAGTTGATACCTGATCAGTTCCGTGTGGCCAGCGACGCAAAGGTGGTGCAGGACTATAAAAACAAGGGTGTTGTAAGTGTGGCGGAAGTTAAGAACGATTCTCCCGCAGCCGCAGTAGATATTCAGAAGGGAGATCAAATTCTTTCGATTGATGCGCGGACAGTAAATAGTCCTGATGATCTTGTGAAGTACACACAAGAGCTCGCCGGTAAGCAAGTTGAGATTGTTACAAAACGAAGCGATCAGACTACAAGTAAGACAGTGAAGCTTAATGATAACAACGGCAGCAATAAAGGCTATCTAGGAGTGGCTGCTGAATCTCAGGAATCTGGTGTGCAAACAGTCCGATCGACATGGTCTGCGCCGATAGTTTCAGTCGGGCTCATAAAACAGTTGAGCGTTCTCACCTTTGAAGGCTTGGGCTCTTTAGTCAGTAACGTTGCACAAGGGGAGGGGTCGGCAGCAGCGGATCAAGTAACGGGGCCTGTCGGGATTGTGCGCATACTTAAAGATAGCTCTAACTTAGGACTCGGTGTCGTGCTGTGGCTTATTGCTTATATATCTTTAACGCTCGCGATTATGAATCTATTGCCAATTCCTGCCCTCGACGGCGGCAAACTGTACACCACTCTCATTTACCGAGCATTGAAAAAACCGCTTACGCCCAAAGCGGAACGACTCATATACGGCACGAGTTTTGCGTTGCTGTTTATTCTGTTTATCCTTATAACGATAATTGATGTCAGACGATAATAGCGAAACCACTCCAGTGCAGTTTTCAAAGTCGTCTACGGGTTATGGCCCGATCATTACGACTATTCTCACTGCAGTTGCCGTACTGCTGCCACAGTTTTTTATTGGAATAGTACTCCTCATACCATACGGTTTAGGACTCAAGATAAACGAGGATAGTCTTGCCTACGTATTTGTCCTCAATGCGCTTATAGAAACCATTACGGTTGGACTTATATATTTATTTCTTCGTATGCAGAAGAAAACATTGGGATCGTTGTTTGGAAAAGTTAAAAAATGGTGGCATTTCTGGTTAGTGCCAGTGGCGTTTGCTTGTTACTTTGCTTGTTTGTTGGTGGCATACGGTATAGTTGAGCGCTACTTCACGACTGTTAATCTTGAGCAAGTTCAAGAGAACCCCTTTAAACAAGCTGCAGGACATGGTGAGATTGTGCTCGCTTTTTTCGCACTAGTCGTCATTACGCCTATTGTTGAGGAGCTTATTTTTCGTGGGTTTTTGTACAAAGGGCTAAAAAGCAATATGCCTAAACTGCTCGCGGCAATGCTAGCGTCGGCACTATTCGCATTGGCGCATGGCCAGTTAAATGTAGGAATAGATACATTCATACTATCGATGTTTTTGATTCTGCTACTTGAGAAAACAGACTCATTGATACCGTCGATAATGTTGCATGCTCTCAAGAATGCGGTCGCATTCGTGGCGATATTTTCAGGAAAATTCTAGTAAAAACTTAAAAAGCATTGTATAAATAATGTATGCGTTTAGCCAATGACATTTTTCTGACGACTCCGACACCCCCGGCATAAAGGGATGTCTTAAAAGTGCATTAGCCACATCCCTCGAAATATACGAGGGATTTTTTATAGAAAAGGATATATATGGAACACATTGTAGGAATAAAAGTTGGATCAAACACACTCACTGAAAATACAGACGTGCTACAACAAGCAGCTTTTGATCGAATTGCTCGTCAGGTTATCGCGCTGAAAGCGCACAGCGACGTGGTGTTGATAAGCTCAGGTGCTATGACAGCAGGTGCTGCAGAGCTGGGCGTTGATAGGAGTGAATATAGAGATGACTATAATGTATTGAGCACGCTGGCGGCAGTGGGACAGACAGCAATCATGCGCATGTGGCATGAAGCGTTCGATCCAGATTATATTGTTGCGCAACACCTCGTCACACCCCATGAGCTAACGAACGATTTAGAGGAACGACAGTCTTACATAGCAAAGCTACTGCAGACGATTAGGTTTGGAGACCGAAAGATTGTGCCTATTGTGAACGAGAATGATGCAATCTCGCACGAAGAGATTAAGATTGGCGAAAATGCGCGCCTCTCAGCATTAGTCATGGAAGGACTCATGGAGACAGGATTGTGGTCATCGGGCGGTCTCGTTATGCTGACTGATGTAGACGGTCTATATGATAGAGATCCAGGTTTTACAGACGCGAGTCTCATACGTCGTGTGGAGGATATTAGCGCCGTGCGGCATCTTGCCGGTGGAAGTGGCAGTAATCATGGTACTGGCGGAATGGCCGCATCGATTGAGGCTGCCCGGATTGCGACGAAGGCTGGTGTTGATGTCTATATTGCGAATGGAAGTGAAGAAAACGCTGTAGAAAAAGCCATTCAGAAGCGAATTGGAACGTACTGCGAGGCGCGATCGACTGCAAGTTAAAGTTTGGGTACTGTAGAATAGACTAAAAGGAGCTGATAATACGCCATGAGAATGACTGCAATGTTCACAAAAACGAGCAAGACTGTACCTGCTGACGAAACGTCAAAGAATGCGCAGTTACTGCTGCAAGCCGGATTTATACATAAAGAGATGGCGGGAGTGTATGATTATTTGCCTATAGGGTTGCGAGTAGTAGAAAAAATAAAGTCCATAGTGCGTGAAGAAATGAACGCCATAGGTGGTCAGGAACTTATTATGAGTAGCCTGCAGCGTAAAGAAGTTTGGGAGCAAACCAATCGATGGGATGACGAACTCGTGGATGTTTGGTTTAAAACAGAGTTGAAGAATGGTGCGCAAGTCGGTTTGGGTTGGTCGCACGAAGAGCCTATGGTCGATATGGCGCGAAATCATATATCGAGCTATCGTGATTTGCCACTTTATGGATATCAGTTTCAGACGAAGTTGCGAAATGAGCTGAGAGCAAAAAGTGGCATAATGCGAGGACGAGAATTCGTCATGAAAGACATGTATTCATTTACTGTCGACGAAGCCGCGCATAAACAGTTCTACGATGGCACAATAAAGGCTTATGAGAAGGTATTCGAGCGAATTGGTTTGGGGGATGATACCTTCCTGACGTTTGCGTCTGGTGGTGCGTTCACGCAGTTTAGTCATGAGTTTCAAACTATCTCAGAAGCGGGTGAAGACATTATCTATGTACATAGAGGTAAAAAACTCGCAGTTAACAAAGAGGTCTTTACTGATGATGTTCTGAAGCAGTTAGGTATCAAGAAGGAAGAGCTTGAAGAGGTTAAGGCGGCCGAGGTGGGTAATATATTCAGTTTTGGCAGTACAAAGTCAACCCAGCTTGGTTTATATTTCACTGACGAGAAAGGGGAAGAGCAACCTGTTATTCTGGGATCTTATGGGATAGGGGTTACCAGACTTATGGGCGTCATCGTTGAGCATTTTGCAGATGAACGTGGCATTGTGTGGCCAGAAGCAGTTTCTCCATATCTGTACCATATCGTTACTATAGCCGAGAACGAAACAGATGGAGCATATATTGAGTCACAAAAACTCTACGATGAACTAGTTGCGGCAGGGAAAGAGGTGCTCTGGGATGATCGCGTGGGGGTACGAGCGGGATCTAAATTTGCGGACGCAGACTTGATTGGATTGCCGCATAGATTGGTTATAAGCGACCGGTCACTAAAGGCCGGCGGCATAGAGTATAAGAAACGTAGTAGCTCTGATTCTGAGATCATTAGCATACAAGACTTCCTCGATTCTGCAATTTCCCGATAGGCGCATCAAGTACAATAGTACCTATGCGACGCAACGTTCGAGAACTACTGGTACACGATATAGCGATCGATCTAGGTACCGCGAATACTTTGATGTCTATGGGCAGAAACGGCATCGTAATTGATGAGCCTAGTCTTGTGGCGACTGCTGATGACGGACAGACAATCGCGGTAGGGAAGGAGGCGCTACGAATGCTCGGGAGGTCGCCTGTCAACATCCACGTTACCCGTCCGCTCATAGATGGTGTTGTTGCAAACTTTGAAGCCACAGAATTTATGCTCCGTTATTTTATGGAACGAATTCAAAAGAAATTTCCGACAGGCATCAAAAGACCTCGCGTTGTAATCGGTTTGCCCGCCTCAGTTACAGATGTAGAGCGTCGTGCTGTCGAGGAAGCCGCTCGCAACGCAGGCGCGGGTCGCGTGTTTGTTGTTGATGAACCTATAGCAGCCGTTGTGGGCTCTGGCGTGCCGCTGCTTAAAAGTAAAGGTACTGTTGTCGTGGATATTGGCGGCGGAACTACTGAGATCGCAGTCATTTCTTATGGAGGCATCGCTGTCACTAAATCATTACGAACAGCAGGAGATGAGCTAAACGAGGTCATACAACAGATTCTGCGTGATGAGCATGCAATTGTTGTAGGTGACGTGACTGCAGAGGAGATAAAAAAGAAGCTGGTTAATTTGACGAATGGAAGCGAAAGTAAGCGGATGCTTGTTAAGGGCAAGGATGTCATGAGTGGCTTGCCACGACATAGTGCTATTCGCTCTGAGCAGCTCACAGAGCCACTCAGGAAACATTTGCGGCCAATGATTGATGTGGTTCGATCGACGTTAGAGGAGACACCAGGAGAGCTACTAAGAGATGTCTCAGATCATGGAGTTATTCTGACGGGAGGCGGAGCATTGTTGAGAGGTCTTGACCGGATGATGAGCGATGAACTAAAGATACCGGTTCATGTACCCCCTAACGCGCTCAGCGCAGTTGTAGAAGGAATTGCAATCATGCAGCACAATCCCAATAAATATGCGCATATTTTTGGAGCGACACGCGTATGAGTAGTGCGAGAGTTCGAAGTGTCTCGGTAGTATTACTAGTGCTTATTGTACTAAGCCTATTAGGAGATAATCCTGTAAATCGTTTTTTGAAGACTGTCGTTGATTTCCCTGGTAGTTTGGCATTTCGAACATCAAAACACGATAACAATGAGACGGCCATGGTAGCCTCTAGTGATGAAAAAACCATGGATCTAATTAAGTCAAAGGGCCTTGATGCTATAGAATGCTTTGTTACATCAAGGAGCATTGGCGTATACGAAAGAGTCTCTACGATCAATTGTGGCTCCAAGAAGGGCGTCGCGGAAGGTAATGTATTGCTGGCTAATGGATTCGTTGTGGGTCGTATTGTGCGTGTTTATGATGACACTTCTCGCGTTCAGCTCATTAGCGATCCTAGCTTTAGGCTGTCGGCCGTAATTGAAGGCGTTGAAGGTGAATCAATCATAAAGGGTTCCGTTAGTTCGATAGTTATTGATAGGGTATTGTCGACGGAAAATCTAGCAAAGCGCTCAATTACGAGTTTTGGAGAAGAGTCCGTGGTAGCAGGTTTGCCAATAGGTAGTATCGGTGATGAGGTTTCGGGGAGCGGCATGGTAGAACTAAAGCGATACACTGTCGAGGTGCCAGTTCGTGAAGAGTATGTGTCACAATTTTATGTCATTAGGAATCCTAAAACCCCATGATCGCTGTGTTTGTGCTCACTATCTTACTGCACATACTTGGTGTTGAAGTGTACGCTTCGCTTCCAGTTGTAATTATCAGCTTAGTGAATCGAGATAAACCTCTTGCGACCATGTTCCTGCTTGTTTCCTTCTTAGTCGATATTCTGCTAGGGAATTCGGGGATGATATTGGTTGCTATGTATGGGTTGCTTTTTCTGGTGCTGCAAATACCCACGAAAGTAGTAACGCTATTCCTAAGGCTTTGTGTGATTGTCGTTTCGCAGTTATTTTACATTCTCGCTATTAGTCAGCCCCTTCTGCTGGCTGGTGAGTATTGGCTGTTGTCTGCACGATTGGTCGGAGCGTGCATGCTAGCCGTGGGTTTTGCGTATTTTATAGGAGTTGGAGAGTTGAGGGACGGCCAGAATGCGTAAGCAGCACAATCGCAGCGACAACACACTACGCTGGCTAGGAGTATTACAACCAGGTGGTCATACGAAGAGGGAATCGATCCGGACGTTAAAAAAACCAATGTATTATGCTGCAGTACTCATTGTTGGCGTGGCTTTCGCCGCAGTAGTTCTTCAGCTTTTTCACCTACAGATTATCGAGGGTGCACATAATAGGGATCTGGCCAATGGTAATCGTATACGGGAGCGTATTGTCTATGCTGCACGGGGGAGGATAATGGATAGAAACGGTAAGGTAATCGCCGATAATGTGTTATCTACGCAGTTGGTTGTCTACCCGTATTTGCTTAATACGGATGCAAGCAATAAAGGCCATCAGATTCGTAGTATTGCTAATGCGCTTGGAGTTAACGATCAAGAAATAGCAAAACTTATCGACTCTTTCCCCCCTGATGATATACAAGCACACCTCATTGATGACACCATTAGCCAGGAAACCATTATTAAACTCGAAAAGGTATCACCCGAAACACCTGCATTTAGCTTGGAAGATGTACCAAAAAGAAAGTATGATGCTCGTTTTAGTATGGGCACGATAATCGGCTACACAGGATTGGTAACGCAACAGAATCTAGAGGACGACACATCAGGCGAGCTATTACCGACCGACAGTGTAGGGCGTGAGGGGATTGAGTCATCGTATGACGCCCGCTTGCGTGGTCGAAATGGACGAGAAAAAATTGAAGTTGATGCACTCGGTAGGCCACTAGGGCTATTGGCTCGACAAAATGCCCAGCCAGGGGATGATATTACATTGACGATAGATATCGACTTGCAGGCGAAGCTGAATGAAGCAGTTCAGAAATACATGGACAAAGCTCAAACTAAGCGAGCAGCAGGCTTGGTGGTTGACCCGCGTAATGGAGAGGTTCTAGCGATGGTTAGCCTGCCCAATTACGACAACAACGAGTTTGTTGGTGGTATAGGTACAGAGCGTTACGCACAGCTAAATACCGACCAACGCCAACCACTTGTCAATAAAGTCATAAGCAATGGTTATCCCACAGGTTCGATCATAAAGCCGTTAGTCGCTAGCGCCGCATTGCAAGAGCGAATAGTATCGCCCGAAACCACCATCGTTGACAGAGGCTTTTTGGAGTTAAGAAGTCAATATGATCAAAATGTTGTATATCGCTATAATGGCTGGAATCAATCGGGATTGGGTCCCATGCAGGTTCGCTCGGCCATAGCATTCAGCTCAAACATTTACTTCTATACAGTTGGTGGAGGGTATGAGTCACAGCCAGGCCTTGGCGTGGACAAGCTAACGTCGTATTATCGAGCATTTGGACTGGGGGAGCAGTCTGGTATTAAGTTGCCCAACGAACAGTATGGAAGAGTCCCCGACAGAGACTGGAAGAAAAGAACGACAGGTGAGGATTGGTTTGTTGGTGATACATATAACATATCCATAGGACAAGGTGACATGATTGTTTCCCCGTTGCAGATTACGATGGCAGAGGCAGCGATAGCGAACGGGGGTAGTCTTCAAACCCCGTTAATAGTCAAAAATGAACCCGTTTCAAGACGTCGTTCAGTTCCGGTGGATCAAAAAAACTTGCAAATAGTTCGTGAGGGCATGCGTCAAACGGTAGTTAATGGCACAACTAGTCCCGCAATGTTCAAGAAAGTACCTGTGCCTGTTGCTGCAAAGAGTGGTACTGCTGAAACTAACTCACCGGGGGGTAGACCTCCACACTCATGGTACGTGGCGTTTGCACCTTACGAGAAACCTGAGATTCTTGCAACAGTACTTGTCGAGGAAGGTAAGGAAGGGGTGAGTTTTTCTGCGCCAGCAATTGCCGAATTCATGGAGTATTATTTCACTCGTTAATGGGCTGGCTGTAGTGTGAGCAATTTAATATAGACATGTCGTGAACTTGCAGCTATACTCTGCCGGTACAAGGAGGGTGCAATCGGCCCTCTTTATTAGACGGCAGAGAAACTAAGAGGGGAACAACCCATGAAGAAACCATTCCACCTAACATCAGAAGGTAAAAACGAATTAGAGACAGAGCTTAAGGAGCTTAAGGATCAGCGCGCCCCAGTAGCAGAGAGACTTAAGACTGCACGAGGTTTCGGCGATTTATCTGAAAATGCAGAGTATGATGCAGCTCGGCGAGAGCTTGAACGAATTGAAAGTCGTGTGCTCGAAATCGAACACATACTACAGAACTCAGTCTTGATTAAAGAGACGAATGCAAAAAGTGTGCGTCTTGGATCTACAGTTACTTTGAAAGGCGAAGGCGGAAAGACGCAAGAATTTTCGGTCGTTGGTACCGTTGAAGCCGACCCGCTTGAAGGCAAGATATCTGATGAATCACCGATCGGTAAAGCACTTATGGGCAAAAGCGTCGGCGAGGAAGTCGAAATCGTTACACCAAGCGAGACGGCAACTTTCAAGATTCAGACAATCTCCTGATACCCAAGACCATCGATAGTAAGGTAGAATAGAGCAATGGCTACACTTAAAGAGTTGCGTGATGAACGATTGCGCAAACGTACTGAACTAGAAAAGCTTGGCGTAAATCCTTACCCGGCAGAAGCAAATCGAACTCATGATATACAACAGGTTGTTAGTGAGTTTGATTCGCTTGAAAATCAAACCGTAACTGTTGCGGGTCGTATTAAGTCGATTCGAAAGTTCGGTAAGATTGCATTTGTTGTTGTGCGCGACTGGACAGGTGAAGTTCAGTTGTTTTGGAAAGCAGGCGACGCAGTCGACCCAAATCGAGCGAATAGTGAACTTGGTATTGGCGATATATCCTTGCTTGACAGTGGTGACTTTATAGAAGCAACAGGTCCAGTTATCAAGACGCAGACTGGGGAAATATCAGTGGATATTTCCAGACTACGTCTGCTCACGAAATCTCTGAGGCCGATGCCTACCGATCAAGACGGCTTTTCTGACAAAGAACAGAGATTGCGTCGACGCTATGTTGATATGAACGTCAACAAACAAGTGTACGAACGTTTTGTTAGACGAAGCTTGTTCTGGCAGGCAACCCGCGACTTCTTGTTGAAGGAAGGCTTTCTCGAGATAAGTATTCCAGTACTCGAACAGACGACTGGTGGCGCAGATGCAAAGCCATTCGTTACACACATGGATGCGCTTGACCAAGATTTTTATCTTCGTATTAGTCATGAGCTACCTCTTAAGCGATTGCTCGGTGCTGGCTATGAAAAAGTATTCGATATTGGTCCTCGTTTTAGAAATGAGAACTATTCTGATGAACACCTGCCTGAGCATGTTGCAATGGAGTGGTACTGGGCATATGCTGACTGGCAAAAAGGCATGAAGCTTACAGAGCGACTTGTAAGAACAGTTGCTGACAAAACTTTTGGAACGCGAGAATTCACGCTGGCCAGCGGAGCGCACATTAACCTAGGAGCTGACGATGAGTCTTGGCCGCTCATTAGTTTTGTGGGTGTTATAAAAGATACCTATGGCATCGATGTATTCAACACTACTCTTGAGGAAGTTCAGGCTAAACTGAAAGAACACAAACTAGAGGTTGAAAAAATCGATAATCTGCCGAGAAGTATTGACAAGTTATGGAAGAAAATCAGGGTATCTTTGTCAGGGCCGGCCTTCTTGGTTGATGTTCCAACCTTCTTGCAGCCACTCG
>CAZNVG010000008.1:0-522 GCA_964576475.1 uncultured Candidatus Saccharibacteria bacterium
ACCGTTAGAAGACGGCACTGCCGTAATTATGTCGCCGGGTAGCGTTATCGAAGAAAGGATGGTGCCATTCGCAGAACTAACAAAACGAAGTTCGTCCGCTCCTGGGTCAGTATAGACGCCACCAATCATCAATTTTGAGTTATCATTAGAAATTATGACACTCACCGGACTGCCACCAATGTTGAACGTGTCAACAACACTGTCGTCAACCTGACTCAACTTGATTATTAGCCCATCAGCAGCGCATGTGACGTAATAGTAGGGGTGTCCAGTGCCGGTACCAAAGGCAACGCCACCACCTAAACTATTTACTGACGGACAAAGCTCATTGGCAGATGGGCCACCAACAGTCTTTACTACAGTACTGGTAGAAGTACTTATAACACTCAGGGTGTTGTCGATATGATTAACTACATAAATATTGCCGTTTGGCGCCCGTTGCGCGTTATACGGCTCATTGCCCACTGAAATCGGAGTCGGTGAAGCAGTATTTGTAGCCACATCTACTACGGTTACCGTGTC
>CAZNVG010000008.1:532-39882 GCA_964576475.1 uncultured Candidatus Saccharibacteria bacterium
CAATGATTTGTTTGGGGAATAATATTTAGTACCATCACTTGAAAAATCACCACTAGAAGAACCGGCGTTTGAGGGATAATTAATGACTGCTACGGGGTCGGCAGGGGTAGCCTTGTCAAAAAAGCCTGGCGCAATATTGCCGCCACCAAATCCAAAGGCATCAACCATGTAGCCACCCAATGAAGTCGGACTCGTTCGGGACAATACTTGGTAGGGAGAAGTTGTCGTTATGCCCGATGGGCTATATGGTGCGATATCGTTACTAGCTAAATTGGTCGTATTCAAAACATTTATCGTCTGGTTGATACCGGTATAGAGACGGTGATTGGGAGAAGAAACTGCTTGTGCTGATATGGTATGAGAACCAGTCGATAAGTTATTGGCGTCAATAGACCAGTTGCCCGAACCATCGGTGATACTATTTCCAATAACTTTGCCGTCGACCGAAACAATAACCGATGTACCGCTAGAAGCTGTTCCTGTAATTGTAGTCGAGTTGCTGTTCAACTTTTGTGATGATGTTGGACTCGTTATCGCTACTGACGGAGCGGCCATTGAAGTAGCCGGCAAAAGCACCGATGTAGCTAGAGCTACAACGGCAACCAGGCTAAATATTTTATTTTTTATGTTATAAGTCATGATGTACTAAATATAACATAAGCATATAAAGGTTGCTTGTAGAGGCAACTGTCTAGTAGCCTTATAGTTAATGATTATGTTTAGAAAAAATAAAATGCTGTGGCTAACCGCTCCAATTCTGGGCATCTGTACCATCGGCGCAGTCTACGCTCAGATTCGTAAGCCGAACACGAGCCCCATCAAACCAGCATCGGCCCCAGTTCGGTGCGCAAATACGCTCGGTGAATTCACGACATGCCCGAGTAGTAATGCTCCCGCACCTCAAGACGACAGCCTCTTTAGTGACCCGCAAACTCCCACACCGCCAGCATCAACTAATAGAGCGACTGCAAAGCCCGCCACACCTCCAGCAACGCCAACCGAACCTGTAAGCCCGGATCCCGAAGCATCAACCGAGCTATTCCCAGCCGGGCGCTATCGGAACACCGTGTTTAATACCCTCACATCTCATTTAGACATTACTTACAAATCATCTTTTCACACCGTTGTCTACGCCGATGGTGATGGCAAACACCATATTCAATACGACACTAATGATCCACGGGATCTCAAAGTTAATATTTACGAACCGGCCGGTGATACACAAAGCTTAAGACCGTTACTTATCTTTGTTCACTGTGGCGCTTGGATCGAAGGCGATCGAACCCAGCGAGACAATGATGCCAAATTTTATGCCCAACTGGGATACGTAACTGCGACGATTGACTACACCCTGCTGCCCAACGGGGACGTACAACCGACCGGCGACGATGCCTTCCATTACGGCGAAGTCATAAGGGAAGGCACACTTGACCTATATGACGCCTATCAATACCTACTTAGCCAGGCCTCAACCTATCGAATCGACACTTCTAGAGCTGGAATTGGCGGATGGTCGGCTGGTGGCTTTAATGCCAACGTTTTGACCCATTCACGTGATTTCACAAATATGAACGGCCTCCGCGCCACAATTGGAGCATCAGATATTTACCCGCTCAGCACGACGGGGCTTTTTGGTGGAGTACGAGTGTTCGACAGCAACTATAACCCAGTCACAATGCTGGCCAGTTTCTCAATTGATACAGGTTACTCTGGCGGATCAAGTTTTGAAGCCGATTGCGCCGCCCTCAACGACGTTGGCCATACCTGCATTGCCGAAGTGCTGCCAGGTGCGGGACATGATGTTTGGTTCCATCTAGAACCCCTGAGGGATCCAGCCGTAGATTTCTTTGCGACACAAGTTACTGGTTATTGATCGATCCGGACCTCTCGGGGAAGACAACGTTCGCTTCGCTCACGAACGAGCCCCGATTGCTGCTCACTTCGTTCGCTCGCAATCGAGCTTGATCCCAGTTATCAGGAAAAAAGTCCCAGCTTAGCTGAGACTCTTTTCTTGGTGACCCCAAGGAGGATCGAACTCCTATTGCCAGGATGAAAACCTGGTGTCCTAACCATTAGACGATGGGGCCGTCTTGCATGCTTCGTAATTACGAAACTTCCGAAAGATTGTACCAGACAACAGAGGTATTGGCTAGGCTGACGTATAAATCATGAATGGGATTTAGAAAACTTCCGTCGATAGCTCAGACCTACCGCGGACAAAACAAGTACAAGCCCAAAGATTATGGATTGAATGACACGGCCGCTACCAGTACTCGCTAGCTGCGCAGTCGGACTATTTGAGGCGTTCCCCGTACTCGACGCTACGGTTGCAGGACAATTGTTTCCTCCAGATACCGCAAGCGTACTGTTTGCAGTAGATATATGCGTACTAGAATCAGAAAGCTGGATAGTCTCCGCATCGGATTCATTGAGAATTTCAGTTACGCTACATTCTGTTGTCACTGTTGTTTGGAAACAAATTTGTGCGTCGTCACCATTAAAAGTGACCCCAACATACGGTTGAACTCCAGACCAAGGGTTGTCGTTCTGTGCCACCAGCGTCACAGTAACTGATATGTCCTGAGTGTTCCCGCTGTACGGAATAGTACTGATGTCAAGCACTCCACCCCCTGGCAATATATCAAGTCCGTCGTACCCACTAACAATATCTCCGTTGCTGTCTTTTATGGTTACAAGGATGCTCGAGAAATCACCTAGCGTTATATCGCTTACTCGCACCTCATCCCATCCACTAATATGGTCAGCTTCACCGTCGCAGTAGAAGCTAGACGGCGTAACAGTAGATTCTGAAACAGAACGCCGGCAAGGCACACTCGCGTCGTCCACATTAAAGCTCCATAGCCATCCCGCATCACCAAGTCCAAGCAAACAACCAGCGTCGTCCACTGCGTAGCCATAATCACGAGTATTACCTGCGTTGACCGCCGTAGATGCGCCCCAGGCAGTCCAGTTCGTCTCACCGTCAGCACTACTCCCCCAAGCTAAGCATTCGTCTGCGATAGTCCAGTCATAGCAACCAGCTCCACCTCGGATAGCATTACCTAGTGAATCACCAAATTTTGTGAACGGCATTACGGTAACAGTGTGTCCGTTAGGCAACGTACTCGTCACTTCCTCGTAAGAAGCCATGAGATATATATTACTGCCTGACTCGCCACTAATAGCCCTCGCATCATCAATTAGATTAGATTGAAAATTAGCAGGGTCTGCCACCGAAGCTCCGGTCGCTGCATTAAAACACGCCAAATTACTGCTATACGTACCCGGCGTCACGTCTATCACAACGGTACACGGCCTATTGTTCGTAACATCGTTAAATACCGTAGTCGCCAGTACTGCGGGCGTATTTGCGCCGCCTAAACTAGGAGGTGTCCATGAAGAACATACTCCGCTCGCGGCAAGTGGATCAAAACATACAAGCCTACTGTTCTCGCAGTAATTAGTCGATCCAAAACCACAAAATAGATTTATATCATCATTGAATGAATAATTGACTGGGAAGTATACTTTTCCACCTATAACCTGGGCTGAAGCAACTGGCCCATAGTTAGAAGAGCTAAGATTATGTGTAGAAGGGTTGTACGTAGGTATAGAGTACCCGCTTGCCAAATTCCTAGAGCCAAATGCTCCACAGACAGTTGCGAAATTTGTCGGGTCAAAACTATACATAACAAGATTTGTATCCCAACCATAGAGACAACCATTTTCCTCAATAACGCCCAGTACTCTAGATGGCTGTTGAGACCCTAGGACCGCACCGGCTGCTGACCACTGAGTGTATGGCGTTGAACAATTACCGCCTGCGGCTAAGTCATAGCAGAACACACCGAAGCCTACCGAGCGTTGAACTGCGAAAAACAGGCGACCACTTGTATCTACATAATGCATAGGATTTATTGAAGTGAAGAAATCAGTTTGACCTGAAACATTTAAAGCAAGAGGAAATCCTGGACACGATCCACCAGCTCGTAAGCTACAGACTAGTTCCATGCCAACTTCTGTACTATGGTGCACAATCGCATAAGTACGATCACCATATGGGATGGGCATGTAGGCATCGAATCCCGTTCCCGACTGCTGCGTAGCGCTGATCGGCTGCGGGGCGGCCTGACCAGAACCTGGCCCGCCGCTCGGGACTTGGGCGGTAAGTTGTATGTCGGTTGTAGATACGCCAGTATCCACTGCTCCATAGCTGCTCTCGTTATTTGATGAATAGTTCTTAGTCCAGCTTGACGGCGCCTGCAGACTATTAGGTACATAGGTAGTGTTGGCTGGAATAGCATTGTGAACTTGGGTAGAAGCCGGACTACCGCTTAGATTTTTATAGCCCAGAACCCAGTCGACAACATTGCCCCGCTCAGTAGTGGTCGTACTGTTCAGCACACTGTCCTTTCCGCTCAAAGACAGACTGCTGTTGGCGGCATTAGCAGCACCCGCCGAAAATATCGTAAGCATGCACACAATCAACAAACAAACTATTTTTTTCATTTAGTTATCATTTTTAATTTTTTCCGACCCCTATTTCCTAGTAAGCATATGGGTTATCATCCAAACTTGCAAGTAATTCGTAGAACATTAAAGACTTGTCTAGTGTTTTTGATGCTTTACGATCGCAGTCCTACGAGAGCCAATATAGTCACCTCTGGTTTTATTGTATATTGCGCTCATGCTTTTGCTTACGGTTGTTACAAATTGCTTTACGGTCAAGTTTATTTACTAAGCACTACTTGTTTGATAAACTTGAGTGGAATGCGAGCGAGGGTATTACGTCTTCTACAAGTCAGCATGACATACATGCTCTTTATTATGCTTCCTGTCATATTTATGATATCGTTTGCCTATCAAACGAGGCTACTTGGAATGGAGTTCGCCAATCAACGAAGTCGCGATGTCTCGCGTCGTCAGTTTATGCACGTGCTTGGGTGTGTCGTTGGCTCGGGAGTTATGGCTGCTTGCGGGAACGAGCAGGCGAAGCAGGTTGGAGACGCTGCTATAAGCAAAAAAGAAGTGGGTCGTGTTCCAGTACAGAAAAAGACTGCGGCCGAGCTTCCTTCGGTTACTCCCGCAGAGATTTCTGGAAATATTCAGTCGCTCGATTTAGCTAATTGGCGCAGCTGGACACGAGCTGAAGTGTTTACTAAATCTCCTAATAACGAGCTTCAAAAATACATTGATTCGCCATCAACGATTCGTTTCGAGAACGGCAGTTTAGTGCTGGAGGCACATGGTAATGCAGCGGGTAATATTACATCTGGTCGATTATTCTCGGGAGGTAAGTTTGAAATCGGTGGAAATTCCAACGACCCTGACAACTCTAATAATAATTTTGGCAGACTAGATGTCAGCGCCAAGCTCCCGACATATCGTGGAAGTTGGCCTGCGATATGGCTATTTGATAAAGACATTGCGAGCGGTACTGCCCCTGAAATCGACATCATGGAACTCGTAGGGGCCTACCCGGAGGAGGTCAACAGCTCGGCACATGATCCAAAGTACAACCCCGCAAACAATAACGATCGAAGCGGTCAGGTTAAAATTTCAGGTGCTGGGAGCGGTTTCCATACGTACAGCGTAATTTGGCTACCCAACTACCTGGAGACTCTCGTCGATGGCAAGCGCATCTTAAAAGTTGAAGCCAAAGACGATCCGAGTAACCCGTTCTATTCAACAAAGATGGGTCTAGTACTCAATCATGCTGTTGGCGGAGATTGGGGAGCTATTGAGGGCGTTGATTTTGGTGCAATCGAAGGATCGCGCATGGAAATCAACAGAATTACTTTTCAGCCCTGGAAATAGTTATTTCACCCGTGCATGTCACGAACACTTCCAAACGCAATACGATCCAAAATAACCTCATCCATACTCGACATCAACGCCGGAGCGATCACAAAGTCACCGTATCTGTCATTAATCTCATCACAAGCATCGGCAATAGCACGATTATCAAGTCGCGTACCATCAAACAAGCCTAGCTGTTGCGGCTCAGTAGGCACAATGCCATACACACTGACCGACATCGCGATGACTCGCTCGCTAACCATGGCCTGCGCCATAAGCCTATGTGCGTGACGATAGATATCTTGTGTTGCGTAGACAGCCGCTTTGGTCTGGCGACTCTGTGAGAAATAGGTTCGATCTTCAAACGTCAGCGAAAGATGCACCCCGTTGGCAGCAAACTGCTTCGCTCTCAGTCGACGACCGGTCTTCTCGCAAAGCTTCATAAGTAGTCGGGAAAGCTCCTCATGATTGTCGGTCTTTTTACCGAGCGCATACTGGTGTCCGAACGTCTTGCGCCCCCACTCCACGCCATCGACTTCCCATCCTCGCAGCCGCCCATACCAGTAGTAGCCTACCTTACTACGAAACACCTGTTTCTTGAGTCGCGCTGATGGTGCCTCAAAAAACTGTAGAGGCGTATAGATACCATTCCCATTTAGTCGTGCCTCATAGCGCACATTAATACCCGTTAAGTCCGTCAACTGCATACCGCTATAAATCTCCAGCGCATTATCTGCCCGCATAACATCAAGCCCATCTGGCTTGTGTAGTCCTGCTGCTGTTTTCGCCCAGAACCTATTAGTGCCAATACCGACGTTTACGGTCACATAGTCGCCCAAACTCTGTTTGATCTTGTCTTTGATTTCGTAGCCAATATCGACAAGACTTCGCCCTTTGAGTCGGTCGCGTGAGCTCGTGAAATCCACCACAAACTCATCAATGCTCTTTGGCGCCACCGCATCGGTGTACTGCTCTAGCACTTCACGAAATCTACGATGTGCTTCGCGGTATTTTGGCGGATCCGGCATCATTACTACCACATCGGGGGCTAGCTGACGTGCTTCGCGAACATTCACACCCAGTTTTATTCCCTTAGCCTTGGCTTCATAGCTACTAGCTAGCACCATACCGCCAGGACTGTCATATGCTGCGACCGCGACAGGCTTATGGCGTATAAGCGGGTTGGCTTGTTGTTCGATGATAGCGAAACACGAATTCAAATCAATATGCATAATCAGCGGCTCGGCAGTATTGAGTGGTAGGTCGGTGAGACTGTTCATGGGTGTCTCCTGCGCCACGTACGTACCGCTGGCCAGTCGACTCGGTCAGTAGAGCGATGACGCCTCATCATGCTGCCTCGCCGTCACTGACAGCCTCAAGGGTCCAGCTCAGCAGTTCGGTATTGAAGTTTAGCCGAAATGCCAAGGTGTGCTTGTCGTCAACGCATTCAAAAATATGGTGCAGTACACGACCGTCACGAATCTGATGGTGGAAGCCAATTTCTCCGATAGCATAGTCACGCTTTTGCCAGTGCAACATGTGGGGTCGGAATAGGCGCTGTTTGGCAGAGTAATACATGACGACAGAAACGGGATCATTAAGTTTTTCACGCATAGTGGTGTTTTCATCCTTTCGAGATAAAGAGTGGTATTATGGGCAAAATATGACGACACAACGCAGACCAGAAGTTGACCCACTAAACGGCGTACCCCAATCACTGCGAGAGGAGCTGCCTCGAGCCAGCGGTCTAGTAGAACAGTCCCCGAACCTCAGTAACGCTCTTCAGGAGATTGGCGCTCGTGCGCTGCAGCAAAGTGGACTTGAGATAACCGATCCAGCAACCTACAAAGCATTCATGGATGGCGTGCTAGTAGGTATTGAAGTGCTGCTGTTGTGTACAAATTTTGAACAAGTTATTAATCGAACAGATAGTGAGACCACAAACGAGAGTACGTAAACAAAGGGTCTCAATTCTTTGAAAACGGAAGTTTATAAAATGGCAGGATCGGTAGGGACGTGCGATTTTCGCAGTGAGTATACCGCCTGAGATGTAATCAATAGGCTTGTGAGTGGAAATCTGGAGATACCCCCAAAAGTACGCACATAGCTACCTATGGTTATATACCCTACTCTCTATGCGCGCAATGGTAATTATTACGCTTGTTTGTGAGCGGGATATTGCTTTTTCTGAGATTTTATGGTATTATACTATCACGAATCACCCGATTCACGCTAGGTAATCCTAGGCACCTTCACAAGGAGTGTTACATGACGGCAGTACCAGTTCTGACCCCCGCATTCGATGAGGGGATCGCTACCTACGCTCTCGCCCTCGCACGACCCAGCATCGAGCTGGCAATGCTCGGAGGCGCGGCCAAGCGCAACGATCTGTTCATCACGATCTCGCGGCTCGAGAAGCTCGGTGAGTTCACCCATCTCGCCTGCGACAGCTACGGCGACCGCTCGGAGTGGGAGTACCCGTACGAGAACATCGCCGGAGCCAAGCACGACATGACCGTCCGCACCGGGCTGTCATCACGCGAGGTGCAGTTGCTCCACCCGGAGCTGATCCGCGAGCTGGATAGCTACTACTGGGGAAGCGTCATCTTCGGCAACATCGTGGTCGCCGCTTCCGGCGTCCAGGCATGGTTCGACGAGGCCTTCGCCACCATGACGGCCAGCTTCTGCCGCGCCCTGTGCCAGAGCAAGCTCGACGCCATCCAGCAGATGGCTCCGAACGCCAACAGCTTCCATCTGCCTCGCAGCTGATCGACAACGATCCACGATTGTTTCTAGGATCGACTACTGTCGAATAGACTTGGGAATGTCCCAAGTTGAAGCTGGCTCATGCCACTCCTAGAATAGACCCCATTGCACACTAATTCGTGGCTTTTACAGCTACGGCAACCAAGTGATAGCAGTGTGGGTCTTTTTAATTTGTGCGGTCAACATAGAGAGGATCAAGCAATCGCAGCTCTTCGATCTGCCTAAGGTCTTGCTCTATCTCCTCGGGCTGCACAACAAGACGATCAATAGGACTCCCCTTACAGGCCTCACCGACTTCGCTTATTTCTTGGATAATTTTGCTGCTGAGGCGAGCCGATGGATCATGTAGCATCTGTGCTTTCGCGATCAGGACAAGCGCTCGATACCGTTTTGAGCGGGACGGAATGCTTTGCGCAACCTCATACATTGATTCAAGCGGATTATTAAACTGCGCACGGAATCGTACAAGGTCAACCTGATTATTGATAACTGTCGAAGGAGTGCGGAGTAGATACTCCTCTGTCAACAGCTCCATCTGAGCTGCAAAATGTACAAACCCTACTTCTTCGTCATCTTCGATGTGCTCATGGGCCACTGCGAGTGCAAGCGCACGCGCCTCATCCAGTGCTTCAATAGCAAAGCTCTCAACCTTTTGGTTGTAGCCGGCTTTGCGTTCCTCCGCCACCTGTTTATGTGCAACCATCACAAGTT
The DNA here is from genome assembly GCA_964576475.1 of uncultured Candidatus Saccharibacteria bacterium. GTDB lineage: Bacteria > Patescibacteriota > Saccharimonadia > Saccharimonadales > CAZNVG01 > CAZNVG01. The sequence goes on from CAZNVG010000008.1 coordinate 9,809, forward strand.
CAGGGCAAATCTTCTCTGCGTATAGCTCTAGCGCAGTTAAGCTTGTTGGAGTGGCTCCAATTCCGTAGCTAATAAGTGCGTTTACTGCCGAAGCCTGTTGTTTGTGACCCGGATCTAACAATGCTTGGATTAACCCGAGCTCCTTAGTTTTTGGATAATGGTACGTAGCGCCCGTCAGGCTTATCACCTCCCTCGAAGCAGTATCCATAGACAGTCCTTCTCGTTCATATCGCCTGCGCTTACTACCTAAACCTATGTCACCATTGTTCTTAAGCCGAAGTGGCATGTATACGCCTTTCGCTATAGTGATTTTGCGTTTTTCTTCTACGGTCTTTAGCAAGAAACCTGGCACATCAAATTCTTTATCACGTTTTGTGCTCCATGAACCACGACAGGCTTGCACGAGTTTTGCATTTTCTATTTCGCCACGGTCAAGAGATAGAATAACCGATGCACTTAATGCCGACTCGAGTTGTCGATCACCCTTTGCATTACCATCTTGTGCGACGCGTAAGTAATACAAGTCATCTATATTGTCACTGATGTTCAGACCAAACCTAACCTCTTCCATTAGGTAACGGGCAATTAAATCAATATCTTCTGTCTCCTCGGCCTGTCGTCGCATATCTCCGAGCCAAAACAGTACTTCAGCGTTTCTCGTGTAGAATGCTTGCCTAAATAACTCTATCCTGTCCGATACTTCTGTCACTTGGCCAACATAGAATGCTAGTTGATCATGCCGACCAACGTCTGTCCTACCAGCTTGGCTCTCGCAAATACGCATTTCGTAAATTGTCTTGTTCAGCATCAATGCGGAGCGCTTCTTAGCATTTTCAGGACTTATTGGGCCGTCTTCCGTATCAAATTGCGCTAATTTCTGTAAAAACAATGCATTTTCATGTTCATCATATGTATTAATAGGACTTAACGCCCATTCATGTCGGGGTTTTTGGTTTTCGTGAGTCTCGAAATCATGCACCCGAGGATCTGATTCTGGAACTTCAAAGTCATGTACAGTAGTCATAATACATATTATACAACTATTCTCAGTATATTACTAGTCTTTCAAAGATTTTGGTAAACAAAAAGACCCTCGCGCTAGGCTAGGGTCGTTTTGTCACATAAAGCTCCCAAAGAATTTTTGGCTCGCATTGAGCTGGTTATGTTTTTGTTTTTGGTTCGGCCAAGACGCTACTGGTCATGACGTTGGATGAATTATATATCTAAGTCGTCTAGTTCTTCAAGCTCTCGACGTGTTTTGTTTACAACAGAGTTGTGGTCATCTACCTCTACCTCAGGGGTCGTTTCTTCCACAGGTGGCAGTTCTGACATTTCAGATTCTACTTTTTCTGACTGCTCGGTAACTGGTTTTTGAGCGGTTTCTTCTTGCTTCTCTTCACGTCGTGGTGCGGGCGTATCGCCTTCTTCAGTTCGTTCTGGACGATTAAGGTCGACTATTTTCAGGTTGTAGCGAGCGTCGTTCTTGGTTCCTAGCGCTCGAAGCAATGTTCGAATACTTTGTGCTGTCGTACCTCTTTTACCGATAACACGGCCTAGGTCATCTTCAGCGACAGTAAGGGTTAAGAGCACTCCTTTTTCGTCAACCGTGCGCTCGATATGCACAGCATCTGGGTCGCCAACAAGTGACTTGATAATATATTCAACAAACTGCTGGTCAATGGTCATTGTGGTTCCTCCTCGGATTAACAGCTAGCTACCATTGTACGTTCTATTACCTTCAATGGCTAGTTTGAGAGCAAAAATGCAGCCTGTTTAAGATAGCTCGCGTGATCATCGTGCAAGTCCTCAAGTGAAACTTCACTCAATCGCATCCATGCAGCAGAACCCGGCAGCAGATCATCTCCAGCTATGGGCTCCATTTCAGCGACATGAGTTTTGGTAGCATCAACATTGTAGACAGTTGACTCGATCCACGCATGATCGGTCATACGGGTAGAATGGCGCACAATACCGCGACAAACTATCAGTGGGGCTAATTCTTCGATGTCGTGCAGAAGATCAATGTTTATTTCTTCAAGCGTTTCTCGAACTGCTGCCTGCAGTGTGATCTCGCCTGGATCAACAAATCCGCCGATAATTGCGAGCTTCTTATTATCCCGTCTTCGCCCCAGCACCACTTCAAGCTCGTCACCGTAGCCTCTAGTAAGTATCATGTCTGCTGTTCGGTTTGGCCCCCAACGATACAGTTTGCCCCGTCCAGCAATACCAGTTCGACCCAGAGGGTTTAGGGGCCTATCGTGCAGATCTCGGCGTAGCTCACCGCCCATACTTTTGAAGGTATGTCCGGTAAACCTGAAATCTTCTAAATCAGCCTCACTGCCACTCTTCTCAAGAACATGATCTGAAACATAGTATGTCGGATCATAATCAAGCATCTCTAGCTCCCAATCTAGGAACTCATCGGGTACGACAATTCTTTGCGGGTAACCGCCGTCTACGCCGACCTGGCTTGGATTTGTAAGTAACTCACTCATTGTTTTGTCTCCTTATAGAGGTTATGGGCTGCAATAAATTGTTCGACCGTCTCTGGCACAAATCCACTGATTGATTCTCCTTGAGCGATTCTTTCACGAACGATCGTGCTTGATAAACCATGCTGCAGTGGAATCTCAACCTTCTCATAGGTAGGCGGATACACTTCTAACTCATAGCCTTGTCGAGAAATAATTAACCAATCAAGCGTGTCGAGCAGCCAGGCACCCTGCTCCCATTGCAGAACACTATTGATGCTGTCCACTCCTGTCGCAAGTCGAAATTCTGACACTCCTTTGCTCTGTAGGAATGTGACTGTTTGTGCAGTGTTTGATGGACGAGGTAATTGAAACTCTACGTCAGTCAGATGAACACGCGTCCAGCCTCGCTCTAGTGCCGTCAAACCCAACATTGCCATTCGTTGTTCATCGTTGCCAAGTTCTGGCTTATCGATTCTCTCGCCTGAAGGCATGACCCAGATTTGATGATCTGGATACTGCTCCAATAGTGACTCAATAGATGCTACGTGTGCCATAGTTGGCGGGTTGAAGCTGCCACCATATATAATGATTGGCATGTCAGCAATATCTGCTGGTGGGTGAGACAATATTTCTTTCATACTTGCAACGATATCATACTTCGTGTACAGTTGACAATATCTAAATTGGAGAAATCACCATGGAACAATCACCCGCCCCTGATACTTTGCAAGAATTTGGTGTCACTCGCGTCTCTGCAATAAAGCCAGAATTGGCATTAGCAGACGTATCAACCAACGTCATTCGCATCGCTGCCGCTGCCGAGCAAGCCGACAAAGACGGCGTTGATATTGCAGTATTTCCAGAACTTAGTCTAACTGGCTACACCTCTGGCGATCTGTTTTTTGATCAACTACTACAACGCCAAGTCACCGAAGGTCTTGCTACTCTCTGCGAGCAAACAAAGGATACTCGCGCGGTATTAGTAGTAGGCGCACCGATTGTGTCTGGTAATTCACTTTACAACTGCGCTGCTGTGCTGCAAAGCGGCAGTTTGATGGGGCTGGTGCCTAAGGTACACCTTCCAAACTACAACGAATTCTATGAAGGACGGTATTTCGCGAGTGGTGAAAACGTAGATAGAACTGTGAAGGTTGGCGACCAAACGGTGCGCATGTCTGCCCAGCAAGTATTTGAGCTTCCGGTAGGTACCCTTGGCGTAGAAATCTGCGAAGACATGTGGGTACCTGACGCGCCTAGTATAGATCTCGCGAAAAACGGAGCCACTATCATAGCGAACCTGAGCGGCAGTAACGAGGTAATCGGCAAAAAACCATATCGGCGCAACCTCATAGCGATGCGCTCCGGTACGCTTGCTTGTGCCTATGTTTACTGTAGTGCAGGCGTTGAAGAATCTGTCGCCGATGTACTCATGGGTGGTTCTGCAGTTATCGCTGTCAATGGTGGTATTGCAGCTGAAGGTAAACGCTTTCAACGCGGTGCTACCAGCTTACTCGCCGACGTGGATATTTCACATCTCACCCGTGATCGAGTTGAAATGACAACTTTTCGCAATGCTAAACAGCCTTTTGATACCGTGCAGATAGAGCAGCGACAGCCGGCCGCTCATAGAGAACTACTGAGAGCTCCAGCGAGAATGCCCTTTGTGCCCAGCAATCCACTAGAATACAACGAACGGTGTGAGGAAATTATAGAGATTCAAGCCCAAGCTCTCGCTACGCGCTTGCTGTCACTACCAGAATCACAACAGAAAATCATTCTTGGCCTTTCTGGTGGACTTGATTCTACGCTGGCGCTACTTGTCGCCGTGCACACTATGAAAATTCTGGGCAAACCTATGACCGACATCCACACCATCACGATGCCTGGACCTGCGAGTAGCGAACGAACACAGGACAATGCCAGCCTCTTGGCCGAAGCGCTCGGCACAACACATAGCGTTCGACCGGTCATAGACCTGGCGCGCACTATGCTCAAAACAATTGGCCACGATGGCACTACGCAGGATATACCGTACGAGAACTCGCAAGCACGTGCACGTGAAGATTTGCTTTTCAATTACTCCAACATGGTTGGTGGTATGGTGCTGGGAACTGGCGACCTGAGTGAAATCGCACTTGGTTGGTGTACGTTTGGCGGCGATCAATTATCCCAGTATCACGTCAACTGCACCATCCCTAAGACACTGGTGCGCCATCTTGTACAGTGGGCGACAGAGCAAGACTTCGCAGAAGGCGGCAAATCAGTGTTGATTGATATCCTCGACACGCCAATATCTCCCGAGCTTACACTCGAGAAAGCTGGCGAAATTTCACAGAGCACCGAAGACATTCTTGGGCCATATGAACTGCACGACTTCTTCCTGTACTACTTCAATCGCTTCGGTGACGAACCAACGAAGATTGCACAGCTTGCAGACCTAGCCTTCGAAGGAGTTTATGACAAACTAGAAGTACGGCAAACACTACAGACATTTGTTCGGCGATGGTTCACCTCGCAATGGAAACGAAATGTTTCTCCTGATGGTCCAAAGGTCGGAACGGTAGCACTTAGTCCTCGCGGCGACCTGAGAATGCCACCCGAAGTAAACTTTCGGGTGTGGCTTCGGGAGATAGAAAGTGAAGTCGAAGCACTGCTTGCGGCGTAAAATGGAGTACAATACATTCATGGAATTTACAGGAACCTATATCCCACCAACGCTCACTGTCGACTCTATAGTTTTTCGTCTAGATCCCCAAACTGGCACAAAGCTAGAAGTACTCTTAATAGAACGCAAAAACGATCCATTCAAGGGGCTACTAGCTATCCCTGGCGGTTACAACGCGGCAGGCGAAACGACCCATGAAGCCCACGACCGCATATTGCTTAAGAAGGGTGGATTACACGCTAAGGATCTTAACTATACAGAACAGCTGTACACATTCGACACGGTCGCGCGCGATCCTCGAGGGCATGCTGTTTCTGTTGCCTATCTGAGCCTAGCGCGACAAGCAAATCCTAAAGAATCCACTACAACACAGCAGCCAAGATTCGTAGAAGTAGCCGAGCTGCCCACTATCAGCTTCGACCATGGAGATATTATTTCCTATGCGCACAACCGACTAAAATCAAAGATCGCCTACACAAACGTCGTATTTGCACTTATTCCAGAGGAATTCACTTTGACGCAGTTACAACATGCCTACGAAGCAATTTTCGGCCGTGAACTCGATAAGCGCAATTTCCGTAAGAAGTTTCTAGCGCTTGATCTTATCGCTGAGACTGATAAGTTTCATTTAAGCGGCGCGCATCGCCCAGCTAAACTTTATAGATTCAAAAAACAGTCACTACAAACCCTCGAACGTAGTTTCGATTAACGTCTCCATTGCGATGGCGTGTAACTAGTAAGTCTTTTCGATAACCTGCGAAGCATATCTATATCCTTGACTCGCTCTATGTCCTCAGGCCACTCGACATTCGGTTCGTGCATTATTGACATGGCCGAAACGATCGACGCGACCGAATCAGCGTCGCCGCCTAAGTTTACTGCTGCGAAGGCGCTTTCGGGAAACACTGCGCTAACAGCAAATGATCCATAGGCCATGACAAGTGTTTCTGGCGCGTAAAAACCGCCTTTGGGAGTCAACTCTATAATTGCATCAGCATCAATGGAGTCTAGAGCCGCCAGCCGTCCGAGCATACCCGAGACTACATCAGCAGCACCAGCATACCGTCGTTCAAAACGTCGAGCAGTAAAAGCGGCAAATTCTGGCACTTCCTGAGGGGCGAGTCTATCACTCATCAGGCCTTCGCAAACATCGTTATGTGTTAATGTAACGACAACTGAAAGATCATTGTCATGCGTCATCCGAGTGAATAACTCCAGTCCACGCGACGGATCTCCACTACGCCCATAATCTTTATGAATGAGGAACGACAACGGCGCCATTTTCATAAGTACACCGTTTCCTTTGCCCTCAGGCTCCCCGCTTTCCCTAAAATCGACTCCTTCGGCGAGTCGCTTCATACTGTTGCGAGTACTTCCTCCCCACCCAAGATCGGATTCTCCCATAGCGACAACGTGTCGTTCTGCAATATCGCCAATACTTATTTCACCTCTTTTTATAATTGATTCAGCACACACAACCGTTAACTGTGTATCGTCACTCGTCGTACCTGCAGGGTATTCACCGAGGAAAGGGTTGCTAGTTATATCTTCGAGCGCGCGTATCTCTCCGTACAGAGCTTTGATCTCTTCTCTCGTCTTCTTTTCTACTGGCAAACCGAGCGCGTCACCATACGCAATTGCTGGTAATAAATTTTCTCCTATGGACTGTAAGCTTTTTGGTTTCATATACTGAGCGTAACAAATAAAATTAGTGTTGACAAGACACTATGTAACGAGTACTATTAGTGTTATTATGACACTAAGTACAAAGGAGTACGCCATGACTAACCAAGAAATAGCCGTAGGAATAATAGACGCACAACGCGGATTCATGCCTGCAGAAGAAGGTTTGCGATTAAACGCCAAAGGATTTGGCGAGCTACCCGTTGCTGAAGGTGCAGAGATAGTTCCTTTTGCGAATACTTTGCTTGGACGCGCTGCGCTACTAGATGCATTTAGATTCACCACTCAAGACTGGCACCCTGCCGAGACAGCCCACTTTGCTGCAGAGCCAAACTACAACACTACCTGGCCAGTGCACTGTGTCGAGCTCACTGCTGGCGCAGAACTGCACCCAGAGCTAATAGTAGTGGAGGGCCTTGTCCAGTACCGCAAAGGCAACGAGAAGTTGCTTGATGGCGCAAACGATACTAGTTACACCGGATTTAACGGACTTGACGAAAACGGACAAACGCTCGGTGAGAGACTAGTCGAAAACGGAACAACTGTTGTCGTACTAGGCGGTCTTGCTACCGACTACTGCGTCAAGGCAAGTGCCATCGATTTTGCGAATAAGCTTGGCCTCGAAGTTATAGTCGCGTCAGACGCAATTCGTGGAGTTATGCCAGAAACAACACTTGCCGCCATTGACGAAATAAAGACATATGGCGTAAAGTTTCAGACAACAGAGGAAATATTAGCCGGAGTACTGGCAGCCTAATCAGCCGCCTAGCTAGAGGAGTACCAAAATGAGCGAAGCACTTGTAAACCCCGATCGAAAAATTACTGTTGATATTCAGGACGCACTCACTTCGCGTATAGATTTCTACAAACCAAACATGTCGCAACTCGCCTATGAACAGCATGGAGACGCGCAAGTAACATTTACCTTCAAAGACCGAGGTAACATCCCGCTTGCAGAGTATGTTAACAGAGATGAAATAGCCGAGAGATTCGACCAGATCATCACTGAAGGTTTTGATGCAAGCGAGGTGGACTACCTGCGAACCATTCCAAACCCCAACAAGAAAGACGAGCAACTCTACAGCGAAAAATACCTCGGCTACCTGGCTGCAAGCAAGCTGCCTGAGGTGCAAGTCGAGCGGCGCGACAACACACTAAACATCCACTCTACTGGAGAATGGCCACTGGTCACCTATGCAGAGACTGCCGTTATGGGTGAAGTGACAGAAATGTACTTCTATAACTACCTAAAGGCAAAAAATATTGATGTTACTGAAGTGTGGGCAGAAGGCGACCGTCGATTAAGTGAAAAGATCGCAATGCTTAAAGCACACCCTGAGATAAAACTCATGGAATTTGGCACCAGACGACACTTTAGTGTTGCTTGGCACCAACATGTACTTGAGCGCTTGCTGACTGAGTGTCCTGAGAATATTCTTGGCACAAGCAACCTGTTTATGGCCGACTATTATGGCATCAAACCAATGGGAACTAGTGCGCACGAGATGGACATGGGTTACGGTGGATTAGCTGGAGACGACGACGAACTACTTGCTCGAATGCATGGCACAATGCTTGATGATTGGTATGCACGCTATGGCGCACGATTAACGACTGCGCTCACAGACACATACGGAGCCAAGTTCTTCTTTGACGATCTTGGAGAAGAGCGTGCTCAAAAGATCATGTCATATCGACAAGATTCAGGCGACCCGTTTGAGTTTGGACAGTACGCGCTTGACCGTCTCAAGCAACTCAATGTCGATCCGCGTGAGAAAACATTTATCTTTAGCGACGGACTCGACATTCCTACCTGTATCAAGCTATATGAGCGTTATGGCCACCAGGCGAACGTCGTGTTCGGCGTCGGTACAGACCTTACCAATGATCTTGGACTGAAGGCGCTGAATATCGTCATGAAGCTTACAGCGATCAATGGTCGACCAACCGTAAAACTTAGTGACTTTGAAACCAAAGCCACTGGTCCTGAGGATGAGATCGAGCGATACCGCAGAGTCTTTGGGTACGTGCCATTGAGCCAAGCAGTTCTTTTAGGATAAGGACTCCTCAACCAAATAAAAAAGCCCTGTGTATCAGGGCTTTTTTGATGTATCGGATTTTATTAGGCTTCGGCTGGCTTTTCGTCTTCAGCTTTTGGTGCTTCCTCGGCGACCTTAGGCTCTTCTGCTACAACTTCTTCAGCAACAACCTCTTCTTTAGGCTGGTTGCGTCGAAGTTTTTCTGGGTTACGAATAGCTTTGCTCTTCTTACCAGCTTGCTCAACCCAACTAGGTAATTCTATCTTCTCAGCTGTAAAGACTTTAACGACTCGGTCAGATGGCTGTGCGCCATTCGCCAAAAACGTCTGTGCCTTCTCTTTGTCGATGACGGCTTCTTTGGTGTGAGGATTATAGTGTCCGAGCTTAGCGACAAATTTACCGCTTGTAGGGCTCCAGCGACTATCCTGAACCAAAACACGATATTGAGCGTGACCTTTACGGCCAGTACGTTGCAAACGAATTGAAAGCATTACTTACTTATTTCTTCCCTATAACTACAGTTTATATTGAAACTTCGGTTAATTGTACAGGGGTTGGCCTCTGTTGTCAACGCCTGCGGTATTATGCTGTCGGCTTAGCGTAACTGAGCAATGCTTTTTTGGCCGCTTCCTGCTGCGCGTGCTGCTTACTCGGTCCGTTTCCTTGGCCCTTTAGGACACCATCCACAAACACTCCTACAGTAAAGATTTTGTCGTGGTCCGGACCCACTTCCTCGAGCACTTTATAGACAGGCGTGAAACCGTCTTCGCTCTGAACAACCTCCTGAAGGTGTGATTTTGCATCCATCCACGAGCCTGTTTTAAGAATCTCTTCAAATGTGCTCAGGATATTATCTGTGATCAGTTTTTTAGCAGCATCGTAGCCTTGATCTAGATATACCGCTCCAATGACCGCCTCGAAAGCATTTGCTAAAATCTGTGCCTTGGCTCGATCTGAGCCTCGCTTCTCACCACGACTCAGTCGCACATATGACGCGAAACCAAGTCGCTCACCCGCTGCGCCAATAGATTCCGTACGAACAAGTGCGCTGCGCCAGTTAGTCAGTATTCCTTCTGGTTCAGAGTAGGTAGCGTATAGATACTCGGTAACTACCAATTCAAGCACTGCATCCCCTAGAAACTCTAGACGCTCATTATGCTCTTTGACTGTCTTTTTGTGTTCGTTTAAGTATGATCGGTGCGTGAAAGCAGTGACAAGAATCGAAACATCATTAAACGTTATACCCAGCGTTTCTTTAGCCCAGGATACGTATTTATTTATGTCCATCTGTTCTCATTCCTCGAATTCTTTTCAGTCCTAGAAGTATCAACTTCTCAATATCTTCATACTCAATCATATCGAGTGCTTTGGGCGCGGGGAACCAGCCGATACCGTTCATCCATTCTTCTTTCTGAAGTTCGTTGGTTTTGCCTTTGCCTTCGACAAGATATATTTGCGTCGTCATCAACACAAGACTCTGCTGTCGTCGATAACGAAAGTTAATCTTACCCAGCCAACTATCCATGCGCATTTCCTGCAGCCCTGTTTCTTCACGAATTTCTCGCTCGGCACACTGCTTAGCTGACTCTCCTGGTTCAATGTGTCCCTTAGGAATTGTCCAGCGATCTTTGGCATCTTGAATAAGAAGTATCTCTACCTGCCCCTTGGCATCGAATCGGTAAACAATACCCCCTGCTGTGGGTTCGCGAACCACTTCATTGATAGCCGGTCTGCGGCGATTGAAGTACTGCTTAAACTGCTTTATCGGTTTCGGTCGTTGCATCTGCTTTCTTATCTTTCTGAGCGTCTTCTTCGGATCCTAGGTTGAGTTGCTTGAAGGCGGTTCCGAGTACGCCATTTATGAACTTTGAAGAGTTTTCCCCACCAAATGCTTTTGCAAGCTCGACCGCTTCATTTATCACCACTTTTGGTGGTGTTTCACCAGAGTACTTCAGCTCATACAACGCCATGCGCAGTACGGTGCGGTCAACTCGGGCGATCTGTGCGATCGGCCACTCAGGTGCGATCGGTTGTAGTATGCCGTCTATTTCTGAGCTTTTGCTTAAAGTCCCGTCCACAAGCGTATGGACAAACTCTTTATCGTCTACTGTTTTGTCGTATCGCTCTATATTGCGAGTCAATACTTCTTGGGGATCAAGCGCAGTGTCACCACACTCATGGCGAAAGTCACACTCATAGAGCGTTTGCAGTGCCAGTATTCTGCCTAAGTGTCGGTTGGATGCCACGTCTTGTTTCCCCGTTTAGCTTGATGTGAAGGTGTGGTGGTTCTTCTGTTGTGTTCTTATGCGGTCTTTTTCTTGCCGCTTTCGCGTCGTGTTGTGTAAGCCTTGATCGGGCTGCTGGCATTGACTTTGCGAGCTAGCTTTATGACCAAATGGCTACGACGAGTGCCTGTTCGGCGAGGCGTCGTTTGCTTCTTGGGTTTTCCCATGTATCTATGTTCTCCTTACCTTTTCGACCAAACTTGAGACTTATTATAGCGGTTAACACCTCATATCTCAAGCGTTAGTTTTATTTGCATCAAGAGTTACTATAGTATAATATGCTCGATATGACAACTGAATCATCTTCCTACGGCTTTAATCCGGATGGTACCCCAAGACACTTTCGGGTGATTTATCCGCTCTTTGATTGGGAACAATCCGCCCCAGAGCTCACCGGTCAAGAAGTCTATGATTGGCACCATGAACCAGCGGAGACTTCGTCCTCAAAAGCACTCGGCGATACTGCATGCGCCCCTCACTTAGTACTGGTGGACGAAAGACTTGTCCCTAACTACATTCAATCGCTCGACAGCTAGACAACAAGATTAACAAGTTTACCGGGTACGTAAATTTCTCGTTTAATGGTTTTGTCACTCAGCAATTCTGTAATCTTGGCATGATCTTTAGCTTGTCGAATGACTTCCTCCGCTACTGCATCTGATGAAACGCGCAACTCCGCTCGCACCTTGCCGTTCACCTGCACGACTATTGTCATTTCTTCTTCTGACAAGTACGCCTCGTCATAGGCTGGCCAATGATCAACATGAATTGTGTCTTCGTGCCCTAGCTGGTGCCATAGTTCTTCGGCAATGTGGGGTGCATATGGCGCAACAAGCTGCAGCAGACTCTCAAGTGCGAATGTCCACCCTTCTCGATCAGCAAAGCCATCTGAAGCTTTTAACTTATAGAGTTCATTTACGCACTCCATCATGGCTGACACGGCAGTATTTAGATGCACCCTATCAATATCTTCGGTGACCTTCTTGTTTGTTTTGTGCGCAATGTAGCGAAGAGACTCTGAAGATTGTTCCGGTGAGGCATCGTTCGCGCTCTCCATAAACTCCTGCGTTATCACCCAAAGTCTATTCAAGAATCTATATGTTCCAGGTACACCAGTATCACTCCATGGCGACTCAATATCAGGGGGGGCGATAAACATGATGTAGGTACGGACTGCATCGGCTCCATAGCCAGCCTCGATTAGATCAAGTGGATCAACACCGTTGCCTCGACTTTTACTAAAGGCAGTTCCATCGGGCGCCATAATTTTGGCATGATAGTACATCTGCTTAAACGGCTCAGGCGTATCAACTAAACCGAGTTTATGGAAAAATCTCATGAAGAATCGAGCATACAGAAGGTGTGCCGTTGCATGGTCGCCGCCGTTATAGAAATCAACTGGCATCCATGCGTTTGCTCGCTTTGGATCCCAAGCGAGGTCTGTGTTGAAAGGATCTGTGTAGCGCAAAAAGTACCAACTACTACAGGCATAACCGTCCATCGTATCGGTCTCTCGTTTGGCCGGTTTACCACACGTCGGACATTCAACATTCACCCATTCATCGACTTCGGCAAGCACACTGTGGGCACCACCAGTTGGTGCGAAGTTTTCTACCTCAGGCAGTACGACAGGAAGCTGATCTTCCGGTACGGCAACAGCGCCATGTTCGTCACAATGAATGATTGGTATTGGCGCTCCCCAGTATCGCTGACGGCTAATTAGCCAGTCACGCATTTTGTACTGAACGACTTCTTCGGCAACGCCTGCCTGGACTAGCTTCTCGGTAATTTTTTGGCGACCCTGCTCAAAGTTTAGTCCGTCAAATTCGCCTGAATTGGCAAGCGTGAAGGCTTTGCGATTAGGCTTTATCTGCTCACCGTAATGCACAAATTCCTGTTGTTGTGTCGTGTAGATAATTGGCAGTTCGTACTTCTGAGCAAACTGAAAGTCGCGTTCATCTTCTCCTGGAACTGCCATAATTGCACCCGTGCCGTAGGTTATTAGCACATAGTCGGCGACCCAAACCGGAATTTTATGTCCGTTCGCTGGGTTGATGGCATACAAACCCTCTATAGGGATACCTGTTTTGACTTTTTCTATTTCTCGGTCAAGTTCTGATTTACGAAGCGCTTTGTCGACATAGTCCTGAATGTCAGCTGCATTGTCCGCAAATTGGCCATACGCACCAACTATAGGATGTTCGGGAGCGACCACCATGAATGTAACTCCGAAGATTGTGTCTACTGCTGTTGTGAAAACATCGAGGTGCTCTTCGTTCGCACCGAGTCCTTCCAGATTGAACGTGACTGCCGTGCCAGCGCTTTTCCCAATCCAGTTTTTCTGCATGGTTTTTACAGATTCGGTCCAATCTAGGTCGTCTGTCGCTTCGAGCATTTCGTCGATATAATCGGTAATCTTAAAGAACCACTGGTTGAGACTTTTCTTGCCAACCAGAGGATCGTCAGGAGAGTCATGCCGCCAACACTTACCAGCTATAACTTGCTCATTGGCTAGAACTGTTTTGCAGCTCGCACACCACCATTGTGGGCTTTCTTTTTGATAGGCAAGCCCATGTTCAAATAGCTTAGTAAATATCCATTGTGTCCATTTGTAATATTCAGGATGAGAAGTATCAATCTCTTTCGACCAATCCTGACTCCAGCCCATTGCTTTGTACTGACGACGAAAGTTCTCAATTGCCTTATCAGTAGTCTGCCTTGGTGGTGTTCCAGTTTTGATGGCGTAGTTTTCAGCTGGCAACCCAAACGAATCAAAACCTACTGGGGAATATGCTTCAAAACCCTGTTGTCGACGCGCACGAAGCAGTACATCTGGTAGGGTAAAGTTCTTACCATGACCTATATGAATGCCTGCGCCACTCGGGTAGTTAAACATGCCGAAGCCGATAAATTTCTTTTTATCGCTGTCGAGATTTGCCTCGTAAATCTTATCTTTCGTCCATTGAGCCTGCCATTTGGGCTCGATTTCTTTAGGATTATAACGTTTCATGAGTTCAATAATAGCAGTAATCAACGATTCTACAGAGAGGCGAACGAGTTTGGGATAGCTAGAGTAAGCCTTGAGCTCGTTTTTTTGCCATCCATGTATCAGATTGTCTAACTAGAAAATCCTCATCATCAGAGTTGCGAAGGAGCAGCTTAACCGCCTCCTCTAGGAACACGCCATTTTGCGACCCCTTGACCAATACAACACCTTTCGGTTGTAAACGAGACAGGACAAACTCTCCCGCCTCAACAGGAGTATTTTTAACAAACACACGGCATCCTTTAGCTTTTGCTGCTGGCGCAAGATAGTTTGCAGCATCCTTTCCTACAGTAACTACAAAATCCAAAGCAAGCGGATCGCAATACGAACCTACCGTTTCATGTGCTTGTTTTGAAAACGATCCTAATTCATTCATGGAGCCTAAAATGGCGATACGCTGTGGGGACTTAATGCTATACAGGGTGTCGAGCGCAGCCGTCACGGGCTCAACACCTACTGCATTGTATGTATCGTCGATTACCCAGGTGTCGTCTTCGACACCCTCAAACAATCGCATACGACCTGAAACGGGTTGTATTGCTTCGACGCCGGCTACAATTTGTTTTGCGCTAAGCCCTAGCTCGCCTGCAACAGCAATAGCTAGTAATACTGCACGCAGGCTATGAACACCAAGTAGATTACACGTTGCACTCAGTGCATCATCATTCGCAATAATTTTCAGAGTGTATCCGGATGCAAGCGCATGTGACTGAACTTGCAACTGGTAGCGCGTTTTCGGCCCAACAGGAACTCGTTTAGGACTGGTTATTTTCTCTTGCAGAGAGGGAGAGATACTTTGCGTGTCAAAAATAGTAATTTGGGACGAGCCTGTCAGTACAAGCTCCTCAGCCTGCGCTGCTTCAACCGACTTAAAGAATTCTAGATGTTCTCCATCTAACGATGTCAGTACCGTTATATACGGCTTAACTATGGCTATCAACTTACTCATATCGCCTGGCTTATCAACTCCAAGTTCGAGCACGATAACCTCATATGGCAGGGGGCGGACTGCTCGCATGAACGCCCGAAACGTCAATTGCATCCACGGCAACGGGTTCGTCGTATTGTCTGGAAGTTCAAGTTCAAGTACTACGAGTGAAAGACCTATCTCGGTATTGAAATTCTGTCGGGTGGAGAGCACTCGTTTATTGGTTGCAAGCAATGTCGTGACTGCGCGAATAGTACTCGTCTTGCCCGCGCTACCAGCAACGGCAATCACCGAACCTTTGAATCGCTTAAGCCGACGACGTGCACACCAACTAATTAAAAATGTTACCAAGGATTTCATACTTAGAACCTCCGAAACTTTTGATTGGACGCTGGTTTGCTGTTTTTATGTTCAATGCGAAAAGACAGGCGGTATTTCATGAGGGGCAAAGAAACCAAACGCACATGATGAAGGAACGAATACTTCACAAAAGGGTCTACTGCTTTCAGGGGCGCTTTATGCTTTCGATAATCTCGATATAGCAGCACGAAACCGACACACGTTGCTGCGAGGAATATATAGAGGATAACTTCCATGCTAAAACTGCTTTAAGAAATTAGTTTCAAATGTTCGAGTCAATGAGGCTCTTTGCGCATGACGATCCAAGGCAAGCTTAACAAGTTCGCCAACTAATACGGCGGGCGCAACACCGGCTCGGGACCAGTTATGCATATACAGGCTGCCTGGCATTGGGTTTATTTCATTGAAATACACGACCTTACTTTTGCTGTCTATCAATAAATCTACACGCGCTATTCCCGAACAGCCAAGCGCTCGATACACTCTTAGCGCGGTCGATTCGCAGTCATCGTAGAGCGATTTTGAGAGTTTGGCTGGCAACTCCGAATAACCCTGCGCCCCGACTTCGCCTGTTTTGGATCCTGTCTTTTTGCCTTGACCGATATACTTCGTGTCAAAATCAAAAAACTCATCAGAAACTGTCAACGGGCGCTCTACCAAAGCAGCCCGCGGCTGATCGTTGCCTATGACTGGCACGGTTACCTCAATGAGATTTGGCACCGCCTCTTCGACCAACACAAGATCATCATAATGCGCCGCAACTTCTATAGCCTGTCCAAGCTCAGAAAGTTCAACAACCCGCGTGATTCCTATACTTGAACCCAGGTGTGCCGGCTTCACGAAGTAAGGTAATTTTGCACCTGTGAAGCTTGAATTTTTCATTATCTGCTCAGCCCATGTTTCAGGCTCGCCCTGTAGCTCATTCGTAGAAAAGAAATACATTCGTGGCGTTTTGATTCCATGTGCTTCTGCGATAAGTTTACTCGTTACTTTGTTCATAGCGACCGCACTTGATGCCTGATCGCAACCGACATACGGAACTCCTGCCATCTCGAAAACCCCCATCAACGCACCGTCTTCTCCAAAAGTGCCGTGTGTAGCCGGAAACGCAATGTCTATTTTCGTCTTCTTTGCTCGAACACCTGGTTTGATGATTGTCAGACCATCGCTAAAATCCAACAGAACCGGTTTAAGGTTTTTGAGCACATCGTCGAGCGCATCAGTTTGATAGAGACTTATATCGGCGAGTCGTGGATCGCTGTACCAAGCACCGTCCTTTGCGATATAGACAGGAACTACTCTATACTCGCCTAGCGCTTCAAGAGGCTTAATGACTGCCCCCAGTGCCGTTACAATCGAGACATCATGTTCGGCGCTGCGTGAACCGAAGAAGACACCAATGGTCTGTTTCATGTCACTAGTATAGCTTACCTTCTATGCAAACCCGAGCTGCCTTAAATAGTCATCAACAACTCGCCAGTAGAAATCATTCTCGGCCAATAAAATGCGTGGCTCAAGTGTCTCAACCGTGTCTCCGTCTAGAATTGGCACAGGTTGCACACCAAGAATCTTACCTCCATCAACAACCTCACTCGCTAGATGAATTGTTATCGCTGTCTCATCAAGTCCGTCTTCCAATACTGCCTCACGTAGTCGCCTGCCATACATTCCACGACCACCATATTCCGGTAGTGGCGCTGAATGCGTATTAATAATGCGATCTGGGTACGCATCGAGAACTCGTGAACTAAGTATTTTATTAAAACCCGCTAGAGCAATAAGATCTGGTCTGAAAAAACTCAGTCGATTAAGCAGCACATCTTCCGTGTCAGCAAATGAAATCGGTACTCCAAACTTCTGTGCTCTTGCGACAACGCCAGACGTTCGTTTGTCAGAAATTAAACCAAGCACACCACCTCGCATCTTTCTGTCCACTCCCGCCTTATACAGCGCTTCGAAGTTAGTTCCTTCCCCCGATGCCAAGACGACGACACGGGCTTTTTGGGTCAAATGGCGACCTCGCTGACCCATTCACTAAACGACTCATTCTCGCCAACTTGCAGTTTTCGGTAGGCATGCTTGAGTTGCTGTGTGATCGGTCCAATTTTCTCGGAAATTATTCGTTTATCAATCGACAAAATCGGTGTGACGTTTGCACTACTGCCCACAAACATAGCTTCATCTGCAATATAAAGTTCTGTGCGATCAATCTCTCGCTCCTCGATAGGAATATTGAGAGATTCAGCCAATTTTATGACACTATTTCTCGTAATACCTTCCAATATGTCTGTCTGTGCATGAGGGGTGACCAACTTTCCACCACGCACAATGAACAGATTAGCAACTGTGCCTTCGGCGACATGGCCATGTACATCAAGCGCAATTGCCTCATCGTAGCCATTGAGGATTGCCTCGTTCTTCATCAGGCTTGCGTTCACATATGAGCCGTTCACCTTTGCGCGCGGCGGAATCATATTGTCAGCATTTCTCGTCCAGCTAGACACACATACATGAATTCCTTCTCTATTCAGAATTTCACCCATCGGATATACATACGCAGTCATTTCTACTGATAAGCCGTCGATTTTAGTGCCAGCCGATATCTCATCAATAAACACCATAACCCTGACAAGAGCGTCTTCACGAACTTCATTCTTCTGGAGCAGTTCATGCATTAATTCCGCAAACCGCTCAAACGGATACTTTTCTGAGATAGAATTCATTCCCAAAATACGACATGAGCGCAGCAATCGTTCGTAGTGGTCACGAAGCCGAAACACATATAATTTCTGTGAAGCATCATTCCAATTTGCGCCAAACACACTGTATACACACAGACCATATAAAACAGGCGAGCTCGCGACGCTCAGATTAGCATCTGCAAACGGTATAAAATCCCCTCTCAAAAGTGTTATTGAATCTGGGAGAGAGAGCGATTTGTTCATGCGTATTAGTATAGCAGATGCCTTGACAGCGAATTGACTTTTAATAGATTTTATGATATATTAATCAGGTTTGCCAACGGGGGTGAACTTAAGCAAAATGCTTACGAACTTTAAGGATTGACATGACACCTGATGAACTCCAGCACATGGGCAGAGGTATCGACGTGACTGACGGCCTGATCATCGCCGGCGACCAGATCCTCGACGCCGCCGACATCTGTCGTATCAGCGTCGACTCGCAGGACAAGCATGACGTGTGGGTCTTCCCGCGCAGCATGCAGCACTACTCGATCAACCAGCTCGTGGTCACCAAGACCAGCCCGACCGAGTCGAGAGAAAGCCAGATCAGACGAGTTCTGGTCGCCATGCAGCATGCTCGCGAACTGGCCAGCGGCGCTTCCGTGCACAGAGAGCGCGACGTCTAGCCGGCTCCTCCCATCGGGGTATTGATTTTTGTGTCACTCGACACGAAGCCTACCCCGATGGGAGTCATACCCCCCCCGCAGCGCTAAACCATAACTACGCCGTGGAATTCTCCACCGAAATTGATCCACTTTTGGATCTTTCACAGAGAATACCGCGGCGTTTTGCATTGTCAAATTCTCAAGCGTAGTTATCTGTCCAGTCATTCTGCAAAACTACGACATCCCCTGCTGATACTAAATAATTTATGCCCTCATAGAACTTCACAGGGTCATCAACTCGACGCAGCACACCTTTAAACCCTGCATTATTGAGTCCTGCTTCGATGAGCGGAGTCGTAGAATTGCGCATCAAAACGACTTCATCGACTGCATCAGCCAGCATCTCGCCAATTTGATTGTGCACCGTTACGTTCTCTACACCCTGCTCCACTAGCCCTGGAGTAACATATATCTTACGTTTTGCTTTTATCTCACGCAGCAATGCAATGGCAGCACGCACGCCTTCTATATTGCCATTATATGTATCGTCAATCAGCCATGCGCCGCTCTGTAGCTTTTGTGGTTTCAGTCTATGCTCGTATGGCTTTGTCACGGCAACAGCATCCTCGACTTGACTCTTGCTTAAACCAAACTCATCTACCGCAATGGCAGCGGCCAATGCAATCGGACCGACATTGTGAATTCCTACCAGACCACTTTGAAGTTTCAAGGATTTCTTTCCTTTTGTCATCGTAAACGACAGACCTTCTAGGTTCGTTTTAGCGTGCGTTATACTCCAGCCTTTAACTGCAGTACGAGAATACCGTCCGTAATCTCTATCTATGAAGTCTTTCATTTCTTCGTTTTCATCATTTACATACAGATGATTTGCTTCGACATAGTCTGAAAGAGCGAATAGGTTTTTACCCGCTTCATGTAGTGTGCCGAAAGATTGCAGATGCGCAGGTGCAAGACCGGTGATAATACCGTAGTCTGGGCGAATGACCTGACAGTATTTTGCTATATCGCCCGGCTCATACTCGCCCAGTTCCAAAATTAAAACCGCTTCATTGCCTTGTAGACTAGCCGCAAAACGCGCATGGCCGGCAGCAGTATTGAGATTACCTGGCGTTGCAGCCACACGAATATCGCTCCCCAGTACAGAGCTTAAAATTTCCTTCATTGTTGTTTTGCCATAACTACCGGCAATAACAATTTTCTTACCCTTGTGCTCAGCAAATAGTTTCTTTGACCGATGGATTTGTGTTGCTCGATGCGGAGCTATGATGAGCAATTCTCCCAAGTACAGCGGAAACAACACAGCGTGAGCAGTCAGGACAGGCTGAGCGGCAAGTACGGCAAGGCTCAAGAACTGATAACCACTTCTTCCCTCGACTAGAGCCGCATACATAAGCCAGACAGCCAAAATTATCTGCAGGAGCATAATAGTACCCACGCTGAGCAATAAAAGTAGTGCAGGAGGTGTTTTGTGCAATTTTTTGCGGTACATTACTCTTCCAACATCACGAGTTCGCCAAAACCAACGTAAATAGTCAGCACTCCTGTATTCGGTAGCCTGTAGCATATAGACAATCTCGACGACATATTTCGGCGTGTACATGTGCAAAAGGCCTTTGAGGCTATGATGTAATCTCTTGTGTTTCATAGGAATGATCCAATAAGCGTGCTGACTCGTGAGAAGTTATCTAAATGAACGTAATGCCCCACTCCGTCTATAACCTCAAGTCGCGCATGTGGCATACGACTAGCAAATATTTCACCGTATTTTGGCGGCGTCATAGTGTCCTTTGTGCCATAAATCAAAAGTGCGTCAGTCTGGATTTTCGTCACATCATCTCGTAAGTCTTGACTGATAATGTTTTGAAACGTCTCCTTCATGGCTGGGGCAGTGTTAGCATAGTCAGTCGAGCCTGCACGTTGATACAGCCTCTCTCGCAAGCTTTTGCGCATTGAAGCCGGCAGTACATAACTGAGTGCCTTTCCTAGCTTTGCGAGCAGTTTATAAAACATAATGCGAGGACTGTGAGGCGACGCAATGCCGTGAGACGCCAGCAGTACAAGCTTCTCTGAAGTAAGATGACCAGTAGCCTGGGCCCGAAGTGCAATGCGACCTCCCAGACTGTGCCCAATAAGTCCATGCAGAGGTAGGCTGTCCATCTTCTTCAAAAATGAATCTAGAAAAAGTGCATAATCATCTAGACTCCACCCTTTCTTGGGTGTTTGGCTCCCACCAAATCCCGGAAGATCTAGCCGCAGCACATGAAACTTCTTGGCCAGCAGTTCACTGAGTTGATCATAGGTCTGCATATTTGAGCCCCATCCATGGACTAAAAGCACGTGCTTGCCCGTACCGCTGCTATCGTAGGCAATATCAAGTCCATCAACAATCACATGCTTCATTACATTCTAGTATATCTTAGAATAAGCATTAGTGGGATAACTCTACTGCGTGAGAGAGCTGGCGCCGGTGAGAGATTTACTGAGTACTTCACGTGTCGGCAGAGTGTCATACGTTTTCTTAGCTCGGCTACGATATTCTTCCCAACTCATCGACTGCTCAGGCTTGGCCAGAGATACCGTTTCACCATAGGCTAGGTTAAGCGTCAGTTTTGCTTCTATTTTATTCTCTTTCATTGAGATGGGTAGCGTTATCTTCTCGACTCGCCCCGAGGCTTTTCCGATCCATATATCGCTGACACCTTTGAGCTCACTGACACATGCATATCGTTCGGGTAATTTAGTGCCATCTACATTAAAGCTCAAATGCCGTTGCTCAACGCCTTGATTTACTTCGTAACCATGATCATTGGCAAGCCTGACTGCTCCAGATTCAGAAGCTACTTTTAGCAAATCATCATCAAGCACACATGACTCACCGCCGGCCGAGCCTTCTTTTGGTGCCTCCACCCAGATGCTGGTGACTTGTTTTTCTATTGAATTGAGGTCGTTTTGGACAGGAATTAATTGTGCTCCTATCTCAGGACCGAGTGTCTTTTTCAGTGCGCTAAACGTTTGATTAATTGTCTCACTAGCGCTGTCTATATAAAAGAACTGCGATCCGCCTACGGCCAGCACGGTACCTGAAGGCTTTAGGACGCTTAGGTCTGCCGTTTGATATTTTAGGGTGTTTATCTGGATCCTGAGTTCGCTCGACTTTTCTACAGGATTGGCTTTGAGTTGCAGCGTCGCCTCGCCAGTTGCTCCGTTATCCTCATTCTTCGTGATCTCTAGGGTGCCAGTGCCGCTCACTCCTTGAGTGTTATTACTTGCGCTGAGAGCCCTCGCTGCTACTGCGATTGGTCGTGACCGCGCATACGCTTTGTAGCCATACAGGATCCCTGCCGCCAGAATAACTAACGTTAGGCTTAAGAAAACTACGGTGCGCGATTTATTTTCCCCAAATTTCGTCATTGTTCTCTCTATAGTTAGTACATCAAGTATAACAAACAGCCACAACCTTATCTTGGAAATAAAAAAGCATCCAGATTATAGATGCTTGGTGGAGACACGGGGACTCGAACCCCGGACCTCTTGCATGCCATGCAAGCGCTCTAGCCAACTGAGCTATATCCCCTAGCGATGTCGATTATAACAGATGAGAACGAGTAAAAAAATTTTCGGGCGTGCCCACCCGGCTCGGTCGTCGTTTATTTTATTTTGTAGTGTTTGTTTGACTTGGAGCCAGTACGCCCGAAACTGATTACATTACACGCTTATGGTAAAACTTTGTCAAGCTTTGCGACTAGTTTTACGAGTGTTTTTCGTGGCAAGTGGCAAAATCTTAAGGGATAGGATGAACGCAAAAATGACTGCAAAGCCGCACATAATTGAAGGGATGCCTTGTGCTGTTTCAGGATACAGTGAACTGACGACCGTCGTCGGCAATAAGAACACAAGATAACCAGCCACCAGCCAATGCAAAGCGCCTCGTTGGTTGTTTCTTACGCCCTTTTGCTTCGCGAGTTTGAAACAAAGGAAGATACCTATAAACAGCCAGGCGTAGTAATGCAGAAAGTACGCTCCTCCGATTGGTGGCTGTAGCTGAAATATCACATAATTACCTCCACATTGATAGCCCCTGAAGATGTCGCCAATTGCAAAGAGCGCAGCCCAGCCTAGACCAGTTACATAGGCGCTTCTAACCCACCATCGATTAAGTTTCGGTGCAATTCGACCAATTAGCTGAATACCGAGCATTGGCAGCAGTGTAATGGCAACATAGCCAATTCTTGACCATGTCTCTGCTTCCATATTCCAGCCACCGCACACAAAATACTCACTAATCTGAAATGTCGCCAGGAAAAACAGTATCGCAATTCCTATGCCACGAATGACGCTTACTTTGTACTTAAGCGCGCTAAAAACAAGCAGACAAATCTCTATGACAAAAGTTGCCAACATAACGGGCGGTGAGAAACAGTTAAATCGTGTCCAAGTGGACCGCTTTTTAAACATTAGCTTGATTGTATCAGATTATGCTTCGTTTGATAGCTCTGTTATTTTCTCAGGTGACTCAGTAAAATCAGTCAACCGAAACCAATACGGACGTAGCTCAAACCAGCGCTGCTCTGGGTCGTCAGCGTATTTCTTTGAGGCGGGCACTCTCGTTACGTGCGCCACACGTGCATCCTCGATTTCTTCATGATCACTGAGTAATCGAGCTGTCGCCTGTATCTGGAGCGTCGCGTTTCCCCAGCCCACCACAACCGCTACATGATTATTGCTAAGTAAATTATTGTATTTTCGGGACTTGAGAATCGTGCCCATTAGTATTGAATCTCCAAGTAGCGAATACGCTACTACGGCTGATTCCGGAGAGCCAGTGGCGTCTACTGTTGAAATTACCATCAAAGTATTACTGGGTGCTCGAAGAAAATCATAGATGGCTTCTAGCTTTATGTCATTCATAGTAACTTTAAAAATCCTGCTTCATCAATGACTTGCGTGTCATATTTGGCAGCCTTAGTAAGTTTGGACTGGCCGGTGTTTGCTCCCGCCACAAGGTATGTAGTATCTTTGCCGACGCTACTTTGGAAAACACCACCTCTCGCTCGTATCTTTTCGGCAGCTTCATCTCGGCTCATGGATTCCAAGGTCCCAGTCACAACAAAGGATTTGCCTTTCAGCGGCCCATCGGCAGCTTCGGCGCGCTCTGGTTTTACGCCATAGGAGGAAAACTTATCGAGTAGCTTTTGGTTCTGTGGGTCGGCAAACCATGCGACTATCGCCTCAGCCACAACAACACCGACGCCATCGATTTGCGCAAGTTGATCTACTGATGCTCGCGAGAGTGCTTCGATTTCATGGAAGTGATTAGCGAGGTCTATAGCGGTCTGCGTTCCGACATGGCGAATACCGAGTCCAAAGAGGAATCGACTCAGTGGCGGGTTTTTCTTTTCCTGAATCGCTTTTTCCAGTTTAGCGGCACTAATCTCTGCAAACCGGTCAAGTGTCAGTAACTGCTTCGCAGTCAGTCCGTACAAATCAGCTTGATCGCGGATCAAGCCACTTTCCAAAAGTGCCTGTACGTTTTTCTCGCCCATTCCTTCGATATCGAGTGCGCCCTTGGATGCAAAATGCTCAATGTGCTTCTGCGACCGTGCTGGACAGGAAATATTTGGACAGCGCCATACAACTTCTCCTTCCGGCTTCACCAGCTTTGTGTCGCAGTCAGGGCAATGTGTGGGCATAACAAACGCCTTCTCAGAACCATCACGCAGCGACACGATTGGTTCAACTACTTCGGGGATGATATCGCCAGCCTTATGAATAATGACGGTATCACCTATCATGACGCCCTTGCGCTTAACTTCGTCTTCGTTATGCAGCGTTGCCATTTGCACCGTACTACCGGCTACAACAACAGGTTCAAGCACCGCAACTGGTGTAGCCGCGCCAGTTCTCCCGATACTGATAAATATGTCCTTTAGTTTCGTTGTTGCCTGCTCGGCTGGATATTTGTAGGCAATTGCTCCTCGAGGGTTCTTGCCAACTACACCCAATTTGTCATATACTGCGCGATCGTTAACCTTAACTACAAGCCCATCGGTATTGAACGGAAGGTCGTGTCGCTTCTCTTTCCATTCTTCGGCAAACGACATTACTTGTTGCACACTGTTGAGGACGACACGCTCTTTGTTAACAGCAATCCCAACTTCATGCATCAGGTCATATGTGAAGGAGAAGGTTGGTAATTCTGCGTTATCGCCGCGCTGTACATCGTAGCCGCGAAAATACAGGGCTCGCTCCGATACAAGCTTAGGATCAAGCTGGCGAATAGTACCTGCAGCGGTATTCCGTGGATTGGCAAAAGTCGGCTGACCAGCAGCTGCTCGCGCTGCATTCAGCTTCTCGAAATCTTTTTTATACATAACAATCTCGCCACGGATTTCTAATCGACCCTTTGTGAACTGAGCAAGAGCTCCCTTTGGTGTACGTAATTTTAGAGGTACGTTCTTTATCGTTCGCACATTAGCAGTTACATCCTCGCCCACCAATCCGTCTCCTCGAGTAAGAGCACGAACAAGCACACCATCCTCGTACACTAGCGCACACCCAAGTCCATCCATTTTTATATCAACGAAGAACTCTTCTTTGATGTCTCCAGGTAGAAGCTTTTCGATTCGCTTCAGCCAAGCGCGCACTTCATCCTCATCAAATACGTCGTTGAGAGAAAGCATGCGACGCGAATGCGGAACTGATGCAAATCCTTCCAGCAACTTTCCGCCGACACGCTGCGTTGGCGAATCTGGCGTTACAAGATCAGGATGCTTAGCCTCTAGTTTTTTGAGCTCGTCAAATAAACTATCATAAATTGCATCGCTCATCGTTGGGGCATCGAGCACATGATACTCGTACGATAGCTGACTGAGTTGTGCGCGTAGTTTCTCAATTCGATCTTTATCGATAAAAGTACTCACATGATGCTCCTATAGATGTGATAGAAGTAGACATGCAGAAGCATCAGTCCGAGGAATCCAAGGAATAGCGTCAGCGGCACCACAATAGCATTAGCCCAGGCTATGGCGGCTACAACAATGAGCGATCCTACCAGTAGACCAAGTAATACACCTACCAACATGCGAGCTAAAACTCTCCAGCGCTGTGTGCGAACCAGTTGTCTCGTGGCCTTAAACGCTTGCCTAGGGTATACATTCGGCAAGGTAACCGCATACATTGAAAGCACAGCTGGCACCAGCATGTAAAACGACCATGCCACCAATAATAGCCATACAACAGCAACCAGGAACATTTCTACCCCTCCCGAGGCATAGCCGCTTGCGCGAATGAGGGTAAATAAGTAGCTTCCTATAGCCATAGGAATGAGCTTTAATGCGATGTTCAATATAATGACCGTAAAGGGGAAAAGCGGCTGCATACTTAGATAGAACGCATCTCGAACGCGGAATGGTTTTTCGCTCATAAGACGGCGAACCGTCCAAATAAACGCGAGACTCCCCAGGATTGGCAGTATTGTCTGGTATGCTTTCGCCGAGTCAGAGGAAGATGAGCCGGAACTTATCATAACGATACCGGCGGTCACGACATTATTAACTAGTGCACTCGATCCTAAGTACTGCTCAAGCGACTCTTTTATTACTTTTGGATCAGTCGTTGAGCTAAGTCCTGTCACAAGCAATATGTAGCCAACCGAATACAGTGCCAGCACAGCAAGCAACTGTAATTTGTATTTCCACGTAAACTGCAAACTAACTTTGATAAGCGCCCGAGCTCTTGGTACGGGTACGACTTTCTTTACTGTCTTTTCGATGTTCTTTTTCTTAGGCTTGGTCTTTCTGTTAAATCGCACCGACTCACGTATTCGATAGTGATTTCCGCCTGCTATGGAAACTTTCTTTGGAGGTTTGTTAGCTGATTTATTGCTTGCCATTACAGACTCTTGCCCATTGATCGTAGTTTTGCAATGCGGTCCTCGAGTGGCGGGTGCGTACTGAACATTGCCGCCATACTCTTGCGCTTCAAAGGATTAGACAGGAATAAATGCGCCGTGGAGGCACTTTGGCGTTTCAAGACCGACCCGTGCTGAGCTATCTTTTCCAATGCATTTGCAAGTCCTTCGGGATAACGCGTTGTCATCGCGCCCGTTGCGTCTGCCAGATACTCTCGTCGTCGAGATATGGATAGTTGAATCAGCATTGCGATAAGTGGCGCCACGAAGATAACTAGTATAGATATAAGCGCACCGGCCGCTCCAAGTGGTGAGTCTTCGTCGTCATCAGAGCCACCCATATACATACCCCACATCAACATGTCACTAATTAGCCCAATCACCGCAACAAGTGCAAAGGCAACCATGGATACTCGAATGTCATAATTCTTTACATGCCCTAGCTCGTGAGCCATGACACCTTCAAGCTCTGAATCTTCCATAATGTCCAGCAACCCTCTAGTAGCACATACTATGGCACTCTTTGGATTTGTGCCGGTTGCACAGGCGTTTGGAGCCGAATCCTCAATAACAAAAACCCTTGGCATCGGTAGCCCTTCTGTAATGGATAAGTTCTCAACAATCCGATACAAACGTGGCTCCTCTTTTTTCGTCACTTCATGAGCACCACTCATGGCCATCGCCAGTCTCGAGCTTGATACATAGCTAATTACTGCATACGCCAGAGCCGCTATGGTTGCATATGGCGCGAAGCGGACTCCTCCTTTTATATAACCAACCAGATACGCTACAGCAGCAACAAAGCCCACAAAGATTGCAATGAGAAATAGACTCTTACGTTTATTGGCACTTATTGCGCTATACATAGATTTCTCGCAATAGATTAGGGCGTGTTGCCGCTGACTTTATAGGATGCTCCCTCAAACCGATAGCTCGCAGATTGTATCTAGAACTTAACAGCTGTTGGGTTTTTGATCGCTTCTGATTCCGACTCGTCTACTTCATAGAATTCACGTGCTTTAAAGCCAAGCATGCCTGCAAAGATGTTTGTAGGGAATACTTTTACCTTTGTGTTCAAATCTCGTGCTGCACCATTGTAGAATCTACGCGCTGCCTGAATCTTGTCTTCTGTATCTGTTATCTGAGCTTGCAGATCTGCAAAGTTTGCATTTGCTTTAAGGTCCGGATAGTTTTCTGCAACCGCGAATAGACTCTTGAGTGCGCCGGTGAACATATTGTCAGCCTTTGCAGTTTCCTCAACACCTGTCGCACCCATAATTGCGCTTCGAGCTTTTGTTACATTTTCGAATACTTCTTTTTCGTGCTTAGCGTAGCCCTTTACTGTCTCTACCAGATTTGGAATCAAATCAGCGCGTCGCTTCAGCTGTACTGTAATGTCGCTCCAGGCCTCATCGACTCGTACATTCGTACGAACCAAGCCGTTATATAGTCCGGCAATTGCGAGGACGAGTACGCCAACGATTATAAGTAATATGACGATGATGCTCATGAGTAATAGTATCCTTGTTTAGTACTTACTAGTTTAACACCTTATGCCAATTGCCAAAACAGTGCGAACTACCCCTAAAACCTTCTCACCCTATCAGACCGGTCACCTACTTGGCGGTCAACACCTATGGAGAGTCGGTATTTGGCAAGAGGAAGGGAGACTACTTTGAGATGGTGGAAGTAGGAGTAGTTGACATCACTACTTGCTTCTGTGAGTGGTGTTTTGTGTTTACGGTAGTCTAGGTAGGTGTAGAGGGTAGCGGCAACGAGGAACAGGCCAACTGGTGTCGCTAGCGCGACAAAGACGCCTGTTTTGGCAAGCGTACCTGCGGTGGTGGCTGCGGCCGATTTAACACCGAGGACGACGGCGACATTGACGTTAGAGAGCGTCACTGCGGTGCTTGATGAACTCACCGCTAGTGTCACTCCTTCTGTGTCAACGTGCTCAACCTGATCTGTATACATATCGATTACATCTATTCCCGTCTGGTTGAAACCCGTACCTGGAGTCGAGGCATAGAGGTGCTGGAAATCAGGACTTTGGAAGATTCCAATCACTCCCGCAGCCAACTGGATAGTTTTTATCACCTGACCATTCGTGCTATCGAGTACAAGTAGTTTATCTGCGAAAGCATTGTCCTGGATTCCGGTAGAGCTCGTTAGGTACAGGCGAGAATTATCAAGATTAAGCAATATTATCGTTGGAGAAAAATCAACAGGGTATGTCGCCACAATGTCGTCTGACACAATATCGTGCTTAACAACCGCACCAGTATTACCAATGCATGGCGTGAAATAGTACGGATAGGTGCTGTCCTGCGAAAAAGCTACTGTTGCCATAGTGGCGTCGACTGGGCAACCACCTTCAATGGTTTTAACAATTGCGTCAGTCGCTGGATCGATAACCGCAATTTTACCGGTCTGACCGGGAACAAAATAGGTTGCGTATATCTTCCCACTCGGTGAGCGCCATGCGGTAATTGGTCTGCCAGGCACTGTAATGTCCTCTACCCATGCGTTTGAAGCGACATCTATAACAGATATAGATGTTAAGTTGAGATTCGGGGAGTAGTATTTTGTTCCATCGGCAGAGAATGCTCCTGCGTTGGCGCGTGAGTTATCTGGATAATTGCCTGTCACACTTACGGGATCAGTAGGTGCATTTGCATCAAACTTTCCAGGCCGGACACTACCGCCTAGCGTTCCTGCTGTGTAAAATATGCCATCTTGTGTTGGAGATGGCATAAGTCCTGCGTGCAGCGTTGTGTCGTTTACGGGATAGGCGTTCGAAACATTAATAGCATTATCGCTCAGGCGCAGCTGGTTAATGGTGATCGTGTTTTCATTCACTGGCTTCATCGTGAAGTAGCCGAACCCGGTGTTTGAGATAGAGCGTACAGTTATACTATTATCTCCATCTGGTAGTCCCACCAGATTCTTTGACCAGTTTCCACTACCATCAGCTCGTGCCTGCGCTAAAGTAGTGCCGTTTCGTATGATGGCAATAGTTGCGTTGGGTGCTGCGGTTCCTGACACAGTGAAATCATTTCCGGTAAATGTCTGTCCGTTGACAGGAGCGCTAATAGTTAATGAGGCAGCATGTGCAGTGGATCCTTGCATGGAAACAATTGCCACTATTATGAGCATAAACATACTTAGCAGTATCGAGAGTTTAGTCGTAGTCTTTTTCAATGCATCACCTTTATGGTTATTTAGAATAAGTATAGCAAAAGTTTGCTAAAACCTTCTCACCCTATCAGACCGGTCCCCTACTTGGCGGTCAACACCTATGGAGAGTCGGTATTT
>CAZNVG010000009.1:0-35126 GCA_964576475.1 uncultured Candidatus Saccharibacteria bacterium
AAGTTAATTAGATCTGGGTACAGTGTGTTCCAGGTTCGGGACGCCGAGCTCACCAAAGAATTTTTATACATAGCATTTTAAGCTATGCTAAACACAATGAAGAAGTCACTTTTCATTATCATTATCGTCATAGCGCTATCAGGCATAGCGACAGTTTTCTGGATTACAAGTCACCCCTCATCGAAAACCAATACGTACGATTCTCAACAGGACTGTGAAGCCGACTCAGGCAAGTCTTGTAAATTCGGTACCTGCGATTATAAATGCGAAGACAGTAGAAGTGGGTGGATACCTCAGTAGCTCGCTCCTTCTAGGTCGCCACCACAATCTCTTAGCCAATGAATAAGCATCACTCAGCCAACCCAAGCAAAGAAGCATTTTGTCATACAGTTGGGGAGGTGTTGGAGCGAGGATACTCGATCATAGGAACTGAACTCAAAGCATTAGGAGTCAGTTACGGCTACCAGGAGAGTGCTGCAGGACTGATGATGTGGGATATTTCACTGCGTGAGAGTTTAGAGTTTCGAGGCGTAGCGCTTGCAATAGTGAAATATAAGGGAAGATCAATTTACTATGATGAAAATGCTGATAATGTTGCTAGTTCAATATCCGATTCCGAACGGCAAATAGATGAAGCATATCGTAACGCAAGAAAAGATCGCTTACACGAAGACGCCAGATAATTTGAGAATTTCTTCTACTCGCTCGATCTGCTTTAATGTAACGACATGATTCAATATCTCCATCTGCTCGCATCACGCAATGAGCCAACTGCAATTCATAGCTTTTCAGTACCCATAGGTATGTACATCCTCGTCGCACTGGCACTCATTGGCTATAGCATCATCGAAGCCCACCATACGCGTAATGATCACGAGATCAGTTTTCCCGAGGCTGTGAAGTGGTCTGTTTTCTATGTCTCCGTTGCCTTACTCTTTGCAATACCTATCTACTTCTATATAGGTAGCCAAGCGGCCGGAGAGTACCTAGCAGCCTGGGCAATCGAAAAAGCGCTCAGCCTCGATAACCTGTTTGTGATTGGTCTGATCTTTACTAGCTTTAATGTCGGTCACAAACTAGAACGACGTATGCTGAACTACGGTATTGCTGGCGCAATTATCTTCAGGCTTATATTCATTCTTGCAGGGCTTGAACTACTAAAACGTTTCGAATGGGTGAGTATCATATTTGGCCTGATACTTCTTCGCGCCGCCTGGAAAGCCTTCAAAGAAGCTCGTGGCGGTGATGATATTGAGGAAGAGGTAGAGATTACAGATAAAAGAATATGGAAGGTCATCACTAGAATCCTTCCAATTCACCATGAGTTCGATGGTCACAAGCTCACTACGAGAGTAGAGGGAAAGCGGACGCTCACCCTCATGGCTGGAGTGATAATACTTATAGAACTAACCGACGTTGTGTTTGCTGTTGATAGTGTGCCAGCCGTACTCGCTGTTAGTCCGGATCGCTTTATTGCGTACTCAAGCAATGTATTTGCATTGCTCGGACTGCGAGCACTGTACTTCGTGTACGAAGCGGTTGCGACAAAATTCTGGGCGCTCAGCTGGGCACTTGCCGGCATATTAGGCTGGATTAGCTTCAAGATGATAGCAGCTCCTCTAGGCCTGCACATTCCTATAGCAATTAGTTTGTCTGTACTTGCGGTGTTTTTGTTTGGCAGCATACTTCTATCGGTACTATGGAAGAGATCAGCACCAGAGCATGCAATCAAAATCGATACGTAGAGCTTACTACTGAATTCTAGAAGCTATCATTGCCCATGATGTGAACACGTGCTCGTCAACTCGTCCGTCAGCCATGTCTGTCTCTGAACATCGTCCTTGACTATACAGCGAGAGGGCTACTAGCAAGGGAACAACCGCCTCAACCTCACTAGCCACTTGTTCAATCGTAACTGCACCACGCACTGCATCATAACGGGCAACCATTTCGCTCGTTATTTGCTCCTGCACTGACTCATCGCTTCCGTAACTTGCAACTAGGGCTGCGACTAACTCCGCCTGGAACGCAGCGCGTTGCTCTCGTTGTGCGTCCTCAAACTCACTCCAGCTCATTCCGCCATCTGCATATTCAAGTCGTATTGATCCGCCCATAATTACTCATTGCTCCTATAAAAATATATGGCCACTATATTTGATTTTTGCAATACTCGCAAATGCTTCCTTGCGCGTATTGCCAATAGAGCAGCAACAGATCATACTGGTAATGTTTACTATGTTTCACGTACGACTGAAATGGCTCACTTGGTTTCAAGTAGTTAGTGCCGCGTTCGCACTCATAACGCTGCTACTGTTTTTATTGCGTTCATCAGTCGACATGCTCGCTCCCATTGCCAACTTTTGGGGTGTAAATCCCTCAGTAGCTGTTTTAAGCGGTCTAGTCGTGGTCTACACAATGACGATTTATGTTGCTCTCCGCGAACGAAGTATTTGGCTCGCGCACATGATCGGCTTATTCCTAACCGTTATACTGCTCTCGACCATGCTCATGGTTGAAGGGGGCCTAAACTACGCTTCATGGATCTTTATTGTGTGGGCGGTCGTAGAGTTTGGCTCGGGCATGCTTGGTCCATATGCACCGATCTCACTTTCCACGCTAAACATACTAGGACTCTTCTTTGCATATACTGGCTCGTTGCAGAGCAGGAATCTGGGTTTCGGTCTTATTCCGATAGCTTATTGCGCAGTTGCCGGAGGTTTGGGCTGGCTTGTCTTTCATAAGCACTACACGCAAACGCAGCAGGAAAGCACCAAACTGGAACGACTCGATAGTATGCTTCGTGAGGAGCAACTTAAGTCAGAGATACTAATTGAATCAATCGCCGACGGAGTAGTGGTGGTTGATAAGCAAGGTGCTATACAGCTTTTTAATCCTTCGGCTGCCGCCATGACCGGTTGGCACGTTGATGAAGCACTAGGCATCGACTGTAGAAGTATTATGGTTTTCTACGATGAGCAGGGTAAGAATATTACCGACACCGCGAATCCTTTTGCAACAGTTCTCGAAAAAGCAGAGCATTTCACAAATAACAAAATTAGACTAGAGACACGAGGCAATAAAAAGATCTATCTCTCGCTGGTTATTTCACCTATTATCCGACATCAGACGGGAGAGGTTGCCGGAGCCATTGCAATCTTTCGCGATGTCAGCAAGGAACATGAAGAGGAAAGCCAGCGTGCCGAATTTATCAGCACTGCGAGTCACGAAATGCGCACTCCGGTAGCGGCAATAGAAGGATTTTTAGCCTTAGCGCTCAATCCATCTGTCTCAACAATTGATGACAAGGCAAAAGAGTATTTAACCAAAGCACACACTGCAACACAGCATTTGGGCCAGCTATTCCAAGACCTTTTGACCATATCAAAAGCAGAGGACGGTCGACTCGAAAATCATCCCAGAGTTCTCGAGGTAGGCTCGACTCTCAAGGAGCTTGTTGAACAATGGCGCTTTACTGCAAATAGAAAATCTTTGAGTTTACGCTTCCTGATAGGTAACCAAGATGTCATCGCGCAAGATAAACATGTCGTGCTGCCTGATTTCTTTATCTACGTCGATCAAGAAAGGATTCGCGAAGTCGTCACAAACCTCTTCGATAATGCCGTTAAGTATACCGAAAAGGGTGGTGTCGTAGTGCGACTAGAGGGAGATAACGACACTGTACAAATAAGCATCGAGGATACAGGGAGCGGTATTCCGCGTGAAGATATTCCACACCTGTTTCAAAAATTTTATAGAGTCGATAACACGGCCACTCGACAGGTCGGTGGCACTGGGCTGGGATTGTATCTAAGTAGAAAGATTATTGAGCTGTACCATGGGCACATTATGGTTGACAGTGAAGTAGGCAAGGGAAGTCGTTTCACTGTGAGTATTCCGCGTCTCTCTCGAGAAAAGGCAGAAGCATTACTCGCCGAACAAACAGATTCCGAAGTCACTGCCACGATTGCACCAAAATCTTCAGAAGCAGCACCAACTCCTAGCAACAACGAGCCGCCAAAAACTCCAGCCGTTCCAATTGCTACCTCCCAGCCAGCACAGCCCGCGAGTGTACCGACGACTACTCCAGACAAACCCGCTACTACTGCCCATGTAAGGCCTGCGCCAATCAAGCAACCAGCACGAGAAATAAGTAGGTAGCAAATACCGAGTACATAAGCTTTTTGACTTATAGCCGAGCCCACTGATACAATTAACCCTAGTAAGGAAGAAAACAAATGAAAAAAATTCTCTTGGTTGAGGACGATAACAATTTACGAGAAATATATGGCGCGCGTTTGCTCGCTGAAGGCTACGATATCGTGAGCGCCAAAGACGGTGAAGAAGCGCTTTCTATGGCGGTTGCAGAAAAACCGGACCTTATCATAAGTGACATTATGATGCCTAAGATTAGCGGTTTCGATATGCTCGACATACTTCGTGCTACTCCTCAGACTAAAGACACAAAAGTCATCATGATGACTGCATTATCTCAAGCTGAGGACAGGGAACGTGGAGAACGACTTGGCGCAGACCGCTACCTCGTTAAATCCCAGGTAACGCTTGAAGATGTCGTAAAAGTCGTTCAAGAAGTTCTCGTCGCAGATGGTGGTACACCCGCACCTGCAGCAGCACCAGCCGCCCCTGCACCTGCTCCCGCTCCAGCACCCGTGGCTACACCTGCAGAGCCAACTGTCACTCCAGCACCCGCACCTGCAGCAGCACCAGCCGCCCCTGCACCTGCTCCCGCTCCAGCACCCGTGGCTACACCTGCAGAGCCAACTGTCACTCCAGCACAAACATCTACTGACAGCGGAAGCGCAAAGGGTTCAAACGCTGATCTAGAAAGCGCTAGTCGCAAACCAAAGGTAATCGCTCCCATAGCCTCGCCCGCAGACACTAGCCCCAATCTAAATCAATTACTACAGGCCGAGATGGCGAAAGAACAGTCCTCAACAACAGGTGGCACTATTGCTCCCGCCCCTGCACCTGCTCCCGCTCCAGCTGCGCCCGTCGCTGAAGAGCAGGCAGTAAAATCAATGCTCGATGGGACATCTACCTCTGAAGAACAGGCAATCGTATCAGACCAAATACAGGACTTTGTAGCTAACTCTCCAACAGACCCACCGCAGCAACCGCCAGCTGCTGCCGCCTAAAACTCACTAGATGGAAACACAGCGACTCAATACTACGATCGCTAGTCGTTTAGGGGTATCTCGTCGACATGCCGATAAGCTCATCACAGAAGGCCTAGTCTATGTAAACGGCTTGGTAGCCAACCTTGGCATACGCGTGTCAGAAACGGATACTATCGTCGTCTCCGGTAAGACATTGCCAGCAGAGAAGCCGGCGGTAACTATTTTATTTCATAAACCTGTCGGCTTCGTATCATCGCGCACTCAGCAGGGAAGCGCGCCAACGATCTA
Source organism: uncultured Candidatus Saccharibacteria bacterium (assembly GCA_964576475.1). Taxonomy (GTDB): domain Bacteria; phylum Patescibacteriota; class Saccharimonadia; order Saccharimonadales; family CAZNVG01; genus CAZNVG01. Next base: position 5,424 of record CAZNVG010000009.1, read on the forward strand.
CTCACTACTACCACCAAAGTTTCATGAATTAAAACCTGCAGGAAGACTCGATAAAGACTCGTCAGGCCTCATGCTTCTCAGCAGTGACGGCCAACTTATTTATCGCTTAACTCATCCAAGCCTAGAAAAAGTGAAGCGTTACGAGGTAACGCTCGATAAACCACTCAGCGAACACAATAGAGCCTTGATAGAACATGGCGTACAGCTTGACGACGGCGTAAGTAAGCTACACCTTCAAGGTCGAGACACGCAGTGGGAGATTTCGATGCATGAGGGCAGAAACAGACAGATTCGTCGCACATTTGCCGCAATTGATATACGCGTCATTCGTCTACACCGAACTCATTTGGGAGACTATAAGCTCGACCCCAATCTGCCACCAGGGAAGTGGACTGTTATTCCTTCTTAGTGCTCTTTAGTTTCTTCGCAGTATGTATTCAATGTGCCGTACGTATACCGGCATCCTTAATAATTATCCTCAGCGACTCCACTATGAAGCATGCTCGTTTTGCCTCCATACAAAACTCACTCATTGCTTAAGTGCGACATTTATTGTGCACTTATATTAGTCAACAGGGGTGAAATGTGCGATAATGCTAACCAATGAGTAACAAAGTTCCAATAGTCGCAATTGTTGGCCGCACGAATGTGGGCAAAAGTAGCTTATTCAACAAAATGGTTGGGTACAATCAAGCCATAGTCGCACGGGAATCTGGCACGACACGAGATAGTATCCTTGGCAAAGTAGCTCATGGCGATCATCAGTTTTGGATTGTTGATACCGCTGGGTTAAAGACTGCTGAGGACGATTTCGAGCTTACGATACAGGAACAGATCAGTGAAGCTATTGCATCGGCAGATATCATCATGGTCGTTGTCGATGCGAGCACAATGATCGCTGACGAAGACTTAAAAGTTGCGAAGTTAGCAGTCAAATCAAAGACTCCAACACTTCTCGTTATCAACAAAACCGATCTCGCCGGCAAAAAAGCAGACTTCGCCCACTTCCGTCGACTCGGCATTGAACCTATGCTGACAACCTCCGTCACCCAAACGCAAGGCATCGAAAACGTACTTAATAACCTTGTCGCCCGGCTGCCAAAGAGGACAATTACTGAGGATTCAGACAGATTGCACGTTGCACTGCTGGGTCGACCAAATGTTGGGAAAAGCAATCTGTTTAACACCCTCGCTAAGAAGCAGCAGGCCGTCGTAGCTGATGTAGCCGGCACGACGCGCGATATTAACCGTACCGTTATTAAATACCACAACCGAGAGATAGAGCTGCTTGATACCGCAGGAATCAGAAGAGCAGGTAAGATCGAAGTCGGTATTGAAAAATTTAGCGTGCTACGAAGCCTGCGCGCTATCGAAGAAGCTGATGTATGTTTCTTGCTCATGGACGTAAATGAACTTGGCGTGCAACTTGATCAAAAAATTGCTGGCATGGTAAAGGAAGCGGGCAAGGGGCTAATACTTGTGGTGAGTAAGTGGGACAGCGCGGACAAAGACGCCTGGACACACGATCAGCTCGCCGCGAAAATCTCTGGTGATTTCCAATTTGCGCCTTGGGCTCCGCTCATATTTACAAGCGCCGTAACCGGACAGAATGTGACAAAACTGCTCGATCTTGTCTGGGAAATAGACGGTCGACGTCACCAGACATTCAAAACTTCAGAACTGAATAAGTGGATGGAGAGTGTGATCGAGAGACATCCACCGGCCGGACTCAAGAATAGACATCCAAAACTAAATTACATGGTTCATTTGGCCGACGAAGCAACTCCGACATTCAAAATATTCGGCGCACATATGGATCTGCTGCATTGGAGCTATAAACGACATATGGAACGTAGGCTCCGCGAAACTTACGATTTTGTCGGCACACCAATACGACTTGACTTCACAGAGAAGCACATAGATCGTCATAAATAATATTGTTTTCTAGTAAAGTCGATTGTATAATTTGTTTGTAGGTATTATATCTACGATCTTTGACATGTAAACGGTATCTGAGTGAGTTGCGAATAGTTACTACTGACTATTGCCACCTCACTCAGATGATTAGGACAGTCCTTTTCTGGTTTTGAGATCGAGGAGAAAGCATAGTTGATGGACGTAAGCCAAGTGCCAGAGCACCTTCTGCGCCGTGCTCAGCAAGCCAAGGATCGAGCCGCTTCGCCCGACACCCGAGGCCTACCCGAGCATCTGTTGCACGAGAGCAGTGCTGCTCGACGAGCACAGCAGGAACGTGCCACCAGTCGCGAGGCTGAGCGCACCGACACACGTACGTCGCCTTCGGGCTACGATCGACCACTCGACCCCGATCTCCGCAAGGCGATCTTCAGCAGCGCAACAACCAACACCACGGCGCCACGCCACCCCAAACAGAAGGAGACACCCGTGACGGACACGGACACCACCAAGAAGACCACGGCCAAGAAGGGCCCGTTCAAGGCCAGCAAGACCGGCAAGACCAAGATCAGGCTGACGTTCGGCGGCGGACAGATCCTCAAGCTCGGCGGCGAGCTGCCGGCCGACAAGGTCGACCGTGTCAACGAGATCCTGCAGAGCGCCTCCGATGGCGCTGGCCAGATCCGTGAAGGCGCCCGTCCGGCGACCACCTTCATCGGTGCGGTCCTCAAGGACCTCAAGGCCGAGGCCAGCGAGCTCGTCGACGACATCCGCACTGCGGTCAACGACCTCTACGAGGATCTGAACGCCTCGGATGGGCTCGGCAACGACGGCAAGCCGCTCAAGGACCAGCCCGAGCCCGGCTCCAAGGAGCCGACGGCCGAGTGATCAGCCTGCGCTGAGACACCAGCTTCGGGCGGCTGCAGAAATCAGGGACTCGAGCGATCCTCGAGACTTCTTCTGTAGCCGCCCATCTGGGCTTACCTAACCACCCGTTTGCATGTCACACCACTTCCATAACTACCTTGTTATGCTGATGAGTCCAAAAAGAGGACGAAAAGTGGCACCATACCTACGTATTCCGCACACACTAAAGAACGATTTTCGACGTATTTACCAGAACAAGCGGTAGAATAGTCCTATGGGTTTATTTGTTCGTCGACAGGATAACGGAATTGCTCAGGGGCTCTACGTGCTCCAGCAGGGCGTTACCAAACTAATTATTGGCCTCGGCAACACAGGTGACGAGTTTGTGCAGACACGACATAATGTCGGCTTTGCCGCATTAGACGCGTTCGTTGACGCCCACAACGGCTCGTGGACCCACAAGAAAGCCCTAAAGTGTACTCTTGCTGAGCTGCGTGTAGGCGATACAAAAGTATTGTGCATTAAGCCAACCACTATGATGAATCTATCGGGGGAGGCGGCATCTGCAATACAGCGATTTTATAAAGTTACAAATGAACACACACTTGTTATCTCGGATGATATCGATCTCGAGTTCGGCGTTGTCCGTACGCGAGTAGGTGGCAGCAGTGGTGGTAATAATGGCATTAAGTCACTCATAACTCATATAGGTGAATCTTTTAGTCGCGTGCGCATCGGCGTCGCCAATGAGCACCGCTCTCGTACCGAAGCGGCTGATTTTGTCCTAGCAAAGTTTTCCAAAGATGAGAAAAATAAGCTACCAGAAATACTACAGGTAGCTAATGACAAAATAACGTTATTTATAACAGGTGAATTCTCGCACGCCACCGATAAGTCATGAAGGTAATACAAGGAGTGTGATTGTTAGGGCGCGATGAGCGGGGGAGGACGTTGTTCTGTCGATAGACAGAGTTCGTTTTCTCCCCACGCTCATAGCGTCGATCAGTTGCCGGTCGGACCGCCGTCCCAGTCGAGACCGGGAAGGTCGGGGTTCCACGGCGTGGGTACGCCCGATCGAGGCGTTCCGAACTCGGAACCCTTCTTGTGGATCAGGTACTGATCCCACGAGATCATCGGCAGCTTCGCCCAGTCACGCAGAACGTTGTCGTTGAGTGGTGCCAGGTAGGCAGGCGTCGTCAGCCTGACGAAGCGTGCTCCACACCCGGGAACCACCGTGCTGCGATCACTGCTCCACGTCTCGTGACAGTAGTCCACGCCGACAGCAGTGAGCTCGCCCTTGCAGCGCGAGCACTTGGTTGTGCTGTTGAGCACGATCACGGTCGCGGTCGGCACGTCCTGCTGAGCAGCTTCGTGCTGCGGCGCGAAACGCTTTCCGCTCCGGAACGCGGGATGGGTTCTTGATACGACGGAAAGAATCTGTCGCAAACGCATTGTGTTCACACTCCTTGTAAAGGTGTCTCAGAACAGTTTCTGAAACTAACAAATTATAACACAAAACTAGAAATTTTACAATATCTCTCCTCTAGTCAAACTTTGTCTGCAAATTGTCCATGTGCAGACCCAAAATAGCTAATCGACGAGTTTTGCTCGACAGCCCAAGATGGTACATCGCAAATTTTGGGTTTTTAAGTCGTTTGCCATTATGTTGCCGAATACCTTGGCGAATAACTGCAATATCACCAGGCCCAAAACTCCATCTTATAGTCGCCATGTCGTGTCGATAGTACTTCGCGGTGAATTGGTGCTCAGATACTGATAGTGTCGCCGTTTCTCGCAGCGGAATAGCCAGGCTAACTCCTCGGGGAACCTCTTGATCGTGCATGCTTATGCCGCTAACGTGAGGGGATAGATCCAGTAGCCTCAGCGAGGTTTTATACAGCGTCTGTGCAGCCACGAAGGCTCCAATGGAGTGTTCTATGCTTGGAATTTCTTCAAACAAATCATCGATTGACTCTATTGTTTGTGCACCACCAAACCTTCGTACTTCATGCGGGTCAACGGCGCCAGCCAGAAGGACAGCTCCGTAATTAAATAAATCGGTGGCTGCTGCTTCGCTCATCTTCTGGTGCACTGGACTATATTTGACTTCGCCACTCATGATCGAAGACCTCTCATATGTTTATAAGATTGACAAGGAGTGTGTTGGTGGGCTGCCGAGGCGACTATGTGGCATTGCTGCCATTTTCGCCGCCTCGGCAGACACTTCACCTACTCAGCGCCTGAGCCACGAGCCGTAGTCGACCCATGGGATCGTCTTGTCCCGAACGGGTACCTGCAGCTCCAGCCAGGCTTTCCCCTCGGAGGAGGAAATCCCCACGAAGACAGCACCGCAGTCCGAGGCGGAGAAACGACCAACTTCGTCGATGGCGAAGATGTGTCGGCTGTTCGTGGGATCGGCTGGCATGCCGCACGCTGAGCATGTCGACACGGCGGACTCGACGATGAGAACAGATGTCTTGACCGCACTGGTCGTCTCCGACGGAACGTAGGGGTTCCCCTGCAGGTCGTTGACCATGCGACTGAGCTCCCCAGCGACTTCGCCGGCCTTGGTGCGCGTGCGTTCGATCAACCGATCTCGGTTGTTCCACAGGACACCCAATGGTCCTTTGGGCATGATTATCACACTCCTTGTCGATGTGCCTCCAGAACCGTTTCTGAAAACTAAATATACTCTAGCATAAATTCTGCATTTTACAAGATAGCCTACGCGATCTTTTCTTCATAAAATTCAAGACCCGCTTCCAATGAAAAGGGGTGGGCACTTTTCATCTTCCACGGGTCTTGAATCCACCCTTTAATACCACCGTGTGATCTACGAGGACCACCCGGGAACGATCCACCTGTCAATAGAGAGGCTGGTGTCCCTGCCGAGTAGATTAAAGGGGTTAGTTTGCCCACGAACGCATATTTGGTTGTATACTAGGTATACGGACCTACGGCCATCAATCGCTTAGTGGAGGGTAGTACTTCGCAGTTAATGGCACGTTCGTGAGGCAATCTAACGTTAGTTAGAAATTGGGGGTATAAGGTACGTAATGCGTGAATGACGCTTACGGATCGGTAGTTTAGCACTTAGTTGTGCTATTGTCAATACCTTTTTATTATTGTGCTTATGAAAATACTCACGATTAGACCACACGACGACCACTTTCCTCCGTTACTTCGGCTTATTCACTCTGTGCCCAAACAACTGTATTACCTCGGTCAGCCGCCCATCGATACAACGCCAGCAATTGCTATCGTCGGTTCACGACGTCCAACAGGATACGGACTCGCGGTAACGAAACTTTTAAGTGAGGAGCTTGCGCGCCGAGGCGTCACGATAGTCAGCGGCCTAGCGCTCGGCATTGACGCAGTAGCACATCGCGCCGCGCTTAAAGCTGGCGGTCGAACAATCGCAATCATGCCAGGTGGCCTGGAGCGAGTTTATCCGGCGTCCCATCAAAGTCTTGCCAAGGACATCTTGCTAAATGGCGGCACCTTGATCAGCGAGTACGCATCAGGAACACCTCCATTCAAACAAAACTTCGTTGCCCGAAATCGTCTCGTATCAGGAATGAGTGACGCCGTACTAGTCACTGAAGCGGCTGCAAAAAGCGGCACACTCATAACTGTAAAGTTTGCTCTGGAGCAGGGTAAGACAGTACTGAGCGTGCCTGGGAATATCACAAGTGTTCTCTCTGCAGGTACGAACAACCTAATTAAAACCGGCGCAACACCAGTAACAGACGTGGTTGATATTCTTCACGCTATTGGCCTAGAGGATACTGAGAAGCAGCATACTCCGGTCGCTATGTCTGCTGACGAGGGGGTTATTATCCAGTTACTTTCATCAGGAATTACACAGCAGGAAGAGCTCCTGTCCAAATGCAATCTACCAGTGACTGCCTTTAACAGCACATTGACTATGCTAGAGATCACAGGACGAGTAGAGAACATTGGTCAGGGCCAATGGATTCTCAGATAGTTAACATATAATCAAATTTATTGTATTATCTGTTCAGTTTCGAACACCCGAAACAGTCTTTTGACAATCAGACATCAATCGGAAGGGGTCAACCACATGACTACCAAAGACGAAATCGATGAGATGAAAAACGCTTATCTGGGCAATCTGGTCGATACGGTACGCCGGGCGCACTCGGACATGCAGCTTGCGCTGGAAGCCATAGAGCAGCCGTTCAGACTCCGAGAACTTAAGCATGAACTCGTCAGCGCTCGAAGCTCGTACTTCACCCTTATGTTCTCAAGCGCCGGATGGCACTGGCCGTGGAAAAAGGTTGATTACAAGGCGCAGTTCGAACAAGCTTCAGCCAACTACGAAGCCGCCCAGAAGGCCTATGAAGAGGCAGAGAAGTCGGTATTCCTCGGCGAGCATGTTGCGTACGACAAGGCGTTGTGTGAGTTCATCAAGGCAATTGAGATCATCAAAGCCTGCGACCCTCTCTTGGCCATCGCACTATTGCAAGAACTGGAGGGTGATGATGAATAACTACACCTATCGGATTCGGGTCGGGCCCTTCAAGGCTCACGTCAGCTCTACGAGCGGCGCAGTCGCAGCCGTCCTGCTGATCCTCATGATCATGTTCTGGGCCGCCACCTACCTGGCTTTTGCGGCCGTGCTGATGGAGATCTTCAACGCCATCGCGCGCCGCACAGACCTCAAGCAGTGGGGATATGGACTGTCGTGCCTGATCCTGCTCCTACTGCTGTTCGTGTCAAGTTTCTTCAACAAGGAGTAATCCAACCCCCCGAAAGGACTATACGTGAAGAAGAAACAGCGCAACTGGAGTGTCGGAGGATTCTTCGCCGGACTGTTCGAGTTCATTTTCGACGTCATCGGCGACATCTTCGACTGAAACGGTGGTCAAACGGCAAGCAGCCATGAGTATATAGATTCTCGTGGCTATCTCAGCCACAACCTCTTCTATATATTGATGCCTGCTTGTCGTTTCCACTTCTATACATGCGTGTGTATACTGACGAGTCCAAAAGGACGAAACGTGGATTGATTTATTTAAGTTTTTATAGTATAATATATCAAATTCTCTCACGAGAGTTTGCATTGTTGACAGACAGACTAGAAGAGAAATTCGGAACAAGATGAGGCTCAAGTGTTTAAACCTTTTAGGCTTTTGAGCCTCATCTTGTGACTCACTTCAGAGCGCAACTTTTGCAGAGGAGAAAGCAGGCAATCATGCCCGACGAGATTCCGGAGGTACGGTTCGACGACTCGATCGCTCGACCCATCTTCCCTCGACCCGAGCTCAAGTGCGCCGTTCTGGTGCACATCCCTCAGGTGGAGGACGGCAACGAACTGCCAACCTTCATCAAGCCCGAGTGGGGCGGCGTGCAGATCTTCTTCGGTGACTACTACGCCATCATCAACGGCGGCGAAGTCATCTACGGTTCCGCCAAGGAGCAGTGGGAGGCCATGCACACGCAGATCACCGACGACAGGTGGGTCAAGACCGGCATTCCGATTGCCTACCGGGCTACGGAAACGTGTCGTGTCGTCACACTCATCCCCGAGAAGGACGGCTCCATTCGCGAGGCGAGCACCACGCTGCAACCCGGCGATTGGGTCGTTCGTCAACCAGGAGGTGAAGTGCAGCACGTCAAGGCCGAGAAGTACCCGAAGATCTACTTCGATGACCACGAAGCCGACGCGCTCGGTCTGACCAACCTCACCCGTGAGGACTTCGCTGCTTGGGCGGTGTCACAGGTCAGTTCGCACATCGGCACCTCGTAGGGTCGAAGGAAGGGGTGGCAGGCAGGCTATCGGATTAACGTTCGATGGCCTGCCTGGCCATACCACTCTCAATAGTCTTGTCTGTCATCTCACTTCTATACATGCATGTGTATACTGACGAGTCCAAAAGGACGAAAAGTGATCGAGAAATAAAAGAGTTGCCAAAAATAAATTGCTCGCGTAGGGTGGGTAGCTGTTAGACTTTGATTTATACATGAGCAAAAACCTTGTCATCGTAGAGAGCCCCGCAAAAGCCAAGACTATCGAAAAATACCTTGGCAAAGACTTCACTGTGAAGTCTTCTTTTGGGCATATCCGCGATTTACCAAAAAAGGGCCTATCAATTGATAAAGACAACGGCTTCGAACCAACATACGAAATAAGCCCCGAGAAGAAAAAGACTGTAGCCGAGCTTAAGAAAGCCGCTAAAGGGGCAGAAGTATGGCTTGCATCTGACGAAGACCGCGAGGGTGAAGCTATTGCCTGGCATTTGTGCCAAGCACTCAAACTTGATCCAAAAACAACGAAACGCATAGTATTCCATGAGATAACGAAGACCGCCATACTCCACGCAATTGAGAATCCTCGCACGGTAGACGTACATCTAGTCGATGCACAGCAAGCACGTCGAGTACTTGATCGCCTCGTAGGCTATGAACTATCACCGGTGCTATGGAAGAAAATCAGAGCCGGCTTATCTGCTGGTAGAGTACAGTCAGTTGCTGTACGGCTTATCGTTGAACGTGAACGAGAGATTAAGGCGCATGCCAGTGAGAGCAGTTTCAAAGTGGTTGCCATATTCACGATCGGTGATCAAGAAATGAAGGCTGAATTAGCCAACAAAATCCCCACCTATGAAAAAGCAAAATCATTCATAGAAGCATGTAAAGATGCCGTATTTACTGTAGACAAGATCGAGCAGAAACCCGGTAAGCGTAACCCGAGCGCACCTTTCACGACTAGCACATTACAACAAGCCGCTTCGAGTAGGCTCGGCTACAGTGTTAAGCAAACGATGACCTTAGCCCAAAGACTGTACGAAAACGGTCATATAACGTACATGCGTACTGATAGCACCAATCTATCACAGCTCGCCGTCGATGCAGCCAAAGACTACATCGTGAGCGAGTTCGGCGCAAACTACCACAATTCTCGCCAGTTCAAGACCAAAAGCGCAGGCGCACAAGAGGCTCACGAGGCCATCCGCCCAACGAACTTTGCCAAACTTGATGCGGGCGCTGATTCACAGCAAAAGAAAATCTATCAGTTAATTTGGCAAAGAGCTCTGGCAAGCCAAATGGCTCCCGCAGAGATTGAAAAAAGCGAAATATCTATCGCGATCAGTGCACACAAAGAAAAACTGATTGCTAAGGGAGAAATTATTACCTTTGACGGCTTCTTGCGTGTTTACGGCGGAGGCCCTGACGATGTGCTTTTGCCACAGATGGAGAAGGGTCAAACTCTTGACCTCAAGACGATTGCCGCACGAGAAGTGTTCACGAAGCCTCCTGCTCGCTATTCTGAGGCAGCCCTCGTTAAGAAGCTGGAGGAAATGGGGATAGGCCGCCCAAGTACGTACGCTCCCACCATCAGTACTATTCAAGATCGTGGGTATGTTGAGAAGAGCGACTTAGAAGGCGAAGAGCGCCAGGCCCGCGTTGTGTCCATCGAGAAGAACAAACTGAGTGAGTCAAAAGAGATCGAGCGCTTTGGCGCGGATAAGGGCAAGCTTATACCTACATCGACAGCTGATGTAGTGACGGACTTTCTGACGGAATATTTTGCGCCTGTTGTTGACTACGATTTTACAAAGAAGGTCGAGGAGGAGTTCGACGAGGTCGCTGACGGCAAGAAACATTGGAACAAAATGATTGCCGAGTTCTACAAGGACTTTGTACCGCTCGTGGAAAAAAGTGCTGGAGTATCCAGACAGGAAACATCACAGATGCGCGAAGTAGGAACCGACCCCAAAACCGGCGAGAAAATCTTTGTACGCATTGGAAGATACGGTCCTATGGTTCAGATAGGAGAAGCAACTGATGATGAAAAACCTCGTTTCTACAGTCTTCCGAAGGGCACGAATGTCGATACTGTACAGATGGATGTAGTGCTCAAGGCCATGGAATTGCCACGCACTGTAGGCCAAACACCTGATGGTGAAGAAATCGTTGCAAACGTTGGTAGGTTTGGGCCTTACATAAAAATCGGGAAGAGTTATGTATCCATAAAACCATTATCACCTGCTGACATAACGCTCAAGCAAGCACTAGAGCTTATTGAAGAAAAGAAAGCTAAAGATGCGGCCAAGTATATCAATTCCTTTGAAGGTACTACGGTTCAGGTCATTAACGGTCCTTACGGTCCATATATTACTGACGGCAAGAAAAACGCCAAAATACCAAAGGATACAGATCCGGCAAAATTAACCCTAAAAGACTGTGAAAAACTACTTGCTGAAGCTCCTGCGAAGAAGGCTTTTAAGCGAAAACGAAAAGCTTAGTTCTATTGTTTATCTCTGTAAAAAATAAACTCACCATAACTTATCCACAGAATTTGTCAATTTACTATAAAGTCTTTTGGCACTGCGTCAAAGGGTGCTATAATAAGTCATATAAAAAGATCTTTGACTTTTAAAAAATGTTGTTATATAGTACCTAGCATAATCACTCGTTTCCAGATTGAAGCGTTTGAGAAAGAAGGAATAATATGGACCAATCGACGACAACCGACAATGCCGTAGATATCTGGCAAGCAGCCAAGGATATCCTAGAGACAATCGAGCGCGATAGAGAGCGTGAGATTGTAAGCCGCCGCTTTGGCCTCTATGACCGCAAAGAGACGCTAGAACAAATCGGTGAACTCTTGGGCATTACTCGCGAACGCGTTCGTCAATTGGAAAAGTCCGTTGTTTCTCGACTCAAAACTGCCGCTGAAAAAGACCTTCCACACATCGAAAATGTTGAAAAGGCATTCATAGATCACCTTAAAGATATGGGCAACGTTGCTCGTGTCAAAGATCTCTCAGCTCGTGTTAGCAAAGAAAACACACCTCGAGACCAAGCACATGTCGCTTTTCTTTCTGAGTTGTCACCAAATCTATCTGTCGTTAGCGAGAATGATGACTTCCACCATTCAGTTGGTATTTCTGCAGAACACGATCACGATAAGATCAAGAATCTAGCAGAAGAAATAGTCAGTTTCATTAAAACTCACGGCAAGCCTGCTGAAATACAGACCGTCTCAACCGGCGTCGGCACACAAGGCCCACAACACACAGAAGCTTTAGCTCGTACAAGTAAGCATCTTGCAGAGTTGCGTGGTCAATGGGGACTCACTAAGTGGCCGACTGTTAATCCAAAAAATATTCGAGACAAGATATATGTCGTACTCCAGGAGAAACACGAACCTATGCACTTTAGCGAAATCGCCAAAGCAATTCGTGACTCGGACTTTAAGCGACGAGATGTTACGGTTCAGGCCATCCACAACGAACTTATCAAGGACACACGTTTCGTGCTTATTGGTCGCGGTATCTACGCGCTAAAGGAATGGGGCTATAAAAAGGGAACGGTCGCGGACATCATCGCAGAAGTACTTCGCAAAGAAAACGGCCCACTTCACCGTGATGAAATCGTTAAGCGCGTCCTAAAACTCCGACAGGTAAAAGAGACGACTATCCTCCTCAACCTACAGGGCAAAGCACAGTTCCAGCGCGTTGCGAAAGCAACCTACGATCTCGCAAAGTAAGCGGAAGCGTTTATAGGTTGCAAAACAGGGGCGAGTAGCCCAGAATAGAGTAAGCATGATTGAAGCGAGTTTCTTGGCGTTTGCGCTTTTTAGCGCCTCAACCCTCATCTGGGCTAGCTTGATAGCCGCAGCATGTTTTGGAGCAGCAGCCTATATCAATGATCGACGAAAACATACTGACGAACAGCTTGATGGGGTGCTTTTATCACTAGAAATTCCACGCACAAATGACAAGAAGGAGCTGGCAGCAGAGCAAATGTTTGCTTCGCTTCATGGCATCTTGAGAAGCAAGAAGGAGCTGGCAGCGGACGGCAATACACAAGAGCACATTAGCTTCGAGATCGCAGCCATAGGGAAACACATTCGCTTTTATGTTTGGGTTCCTCGGCACCTCCAAAACTTTGTAGAGGGACAGATTTATGCACAATATCCTTCTGTCCAGATTCATGTGCTTCCTGAAGACTATGCCGCGCGACAGATAACACAACCTGTCGTTATGTCGACAGAGCTGACACTTTCCGACAATGATGCACTACCGATCAAAACGTTTGTGAGCTTTGAGGTAGATCCACTTGCAGCGATCACCGCAACACTTGCGAAACTTGAACAGTCCGATGAAGAAATGTGGATTCAAGTATTGGCTCGCCCAATCGACGACAGCTGGCATAAGCGCGGCGCAAAAGTAATTGCGAAGATTAAATCGGGTAAGGGAGTGCTCGGATTTAGTGGCGGCGGTGTTGGCGCGTACGCTGGGCAGGTGCTGGCAGCTCCATTCAGACCACCAGCTGATAGTCCAAGTACTGGAGGTTCTTCGACACCCGATGTAAGCGAAAGAGATAAGGCGCGCATCAAGTCAATTGAAGAAAAGGGTGTCAAACTCGGCTATCAAGTGAAAGTTAGACTGACATATCTCGGAAGCGACGAATATACAGCTAAACTCCGACTCCAAGCAATGATTGGTACCTTTAAGCAATTCAACACCACCAACCTAAACGGATTTGCTCAGACAGCCTTGCAAGTGGGCAGGGAGACTCTGGAACCATTCAAAAAGCGTAGTTTTGCATCTCCCGGCTTCATCCTAAATATTGAAGAGCTGGCGAGTCTATACCACCTTCCACACACAACTGTAGAGACACCACATATTGTATGGGCAACAAGCAAGACTGCTGAACCGCCAGGAAACTTGCCTACAAGAGCTAACACGCCCGATAAAGATATCAGTATCTTTGGTATAACAAACTTCCGTGGTGGAAATTTGCAATTTGGACTACGTCGCGGCGATAGATCTCGACACTTTTATATCATCGGTCAAACAGGGGTAGGGAAGTCTGGGATGCTCGAACTACTTACTTTGAGCGATGTCTTTCATAATGAAGGATTCGCGATAATTGACCCTCACGGTGATTATGCACAAAACATAATGCGCTATATACCAAGCAGCAGGGTAGACGATGTTGTCTACTTCAACCCCGCAGATATTGACTTCCCAATCGGTTTCAACCCGCTTGAAGTGCAAGAACAAAGCCTAAAGAACCACGTGAGCTCAGAACTTGTTGGAGTGCTGAAGCGCATGTTCGAAAGTTGGGGTCCTCGGCTGGAGTATATTCTTCGCTACACCATTCTCGCACTTCTTGATTACCCGAACTCCACCATGCTCGACATAACAAGGATGCTAACGGAAAAACCGTTTAGAGACGATGTGATCAGCTATATCGATGATCCTGTTGTGAAGAACTTCTGGACGATTGAATTTGCCAGTTGGAACGACAAATTTGCTTCTGAGGCAGTCGCACCAGTACTAAACAAAGTAGGTGCCTTCACTGCCAATCCAATGATTCGCAACATCGTTGGTCAGCCAAAGAGCACGATGAATATTAGAAAGATGATGGATGACGGTAAAATCTTACTCGTAAATCTTTCTCGTGGACTCGTTGGTGAGGACAATGCAGCCATTCTTGGAGCGTTGATGGTAACAAAAATCCAGCTTTCAGCAATGAGTAGGGCAAATATAAGCCTCGAGGATAGACGACCGTTTTATTTGTATGTTGATGAATTCCAGAACTTCGCGACTGATTCCTTTGCCGTAATTCTCAGTGAGGCACGAAAATACGGTTTAAACCTAACCGTGGCTAACCAATATACGACACAGATGACGCCTGTAGTTAAAGACGCCGTATTCGGTAACGTTGGAGGTATCGTGTCCTTCCGTGTAGGCGCAGATGACGCCTCAACGCTGACGAAATGGTTTGAGCCTCAATTCGAGTCGCAAGACCTTATCCAGCTCCATAACAGAAACTTCATTGCCAGCATGACTATCAATGGAGAAAAGACTCCAGCATTCTCAGGAACGACTCTTAACATTCCACCTCCACAGGAAGACCATAGTGCAGAAATCATAGAGCTAAGTCGAACTCGCTACGCACAAACCCGTGAAGTAGTTGAGCAGCTCATACGTGACACCAATGACTCCAAGCAGCCTACAAGACAGTCTACCGCCACACATCAACGTACGAGCACGCCTCAGCAGGGCAGCCATGCGCCGAAGGCGCAACAAAAGCGACCAATGGCGCCCCATGTACCAGCCGCTCTAAAGGAAGTCGTAGCAAAAGCAGTTGAGACTAAACAAAATACGAACATCGTGCATGAAGATACACAACAGGGGTCAGCCCCCAAGAAGAAAAAGACTCGTCGAGGTAAGCGATCAACGGCTCGAACAACAGATACTCAACAGGGGTCGGAAAATAAGCCAAAAACCAGCTCAGAAGACTTTGAAAACGAAAATACCATCAGGATCCGGTAGAAAGACCTTGATAGACAATAGAACAGGGCATATCAAAACCACAAGCCAACAAAACCGTAAAAATATCGGGCCAAAAAGATAAATACAAACACACACAGCGAACTACTAGTCGCGTCGCACAATATATCTTTTGCGACATAAAGTAAACATAAGAAAGATGACTATCTATACCTTTTCAGTAGGGTATTATCACTCTATTTACGAGGAGCCACCACAAATAACAATTACGGTTGGGTTTTAACTACGTAATTACTAATACGTATAGCCCTAGTATCACATCGATCGCCTCAGATGCCATGCGGCACTGTATTCACTACTGCCGCACGTAACGCCATGCATATTTGACACTGCGCTTTTCACGTATTGTAATATATACTTTTCCACAGCATTTGCAATTTTCACGTTCTATATTAGAAAATATTTTCACGCCCTACTCCCTCCACCCCACTGCATATATTTGACATATAATATTTTGTATATGTTTGTATGTTTTTTTGTCCAAATACTGCTAGTACCGTTTTGTGAACAAAATACGAACATACTAGGGGAGCGGGCAAGGTTGTTTATATGCATACTGGTTCTGTTCCAGCCTTAAGCTTTACTCTAGTTATTCGGCCACGTGACTCGTAGGGTCAGCGCCTACCGGGTAGCGTCAGTACCCTATTTGTAAAACACTCTATACGGTATTCTGATATCAATATATTCAGCAGGTGTGATTTTGCGATCCTCAAGATTCTTGAGCATTTGAGCTAAGTACGGGGCTGCTTCTGCAGCCGAGACTTCAGTGGAAACTCTGATGCGATAGGGTTTATTTTTAAGTACAAAATCCGCCTGTCTGGGAACCGATCCCATTTCCACGACGTCTAGTTCCATACCGAGTTTTTTTAACTCTGGACCCCAGGACGTTACGGTTTTCACGGCGTTTGCGTCTATGACATACTGCCCTGTTACTGCGCCATTTACAAAACTCTGATCACTGAGTATCTTTGGTAACTTCTCACTACCACTCGCCTTCATAAACGCCCTACCCGTCTCATCTATAACGTACGTCTGCCCTCCCCTTCCCTGTTGCCAAACAGCTGAAGGCTGCTTGGGCAGTATTCGAACAGAAACTGTGTCTGAAAACAGTGACCTCTTAACTTCGGCTCGTGAAATAGATGGCGTTTTTGCCCGAACGGCATTCTCGATTTCCGGAGATGAGATAAACAACTGGAAATGACGCCAAGGTCGACTTTGCATATAGGATTTAACTGCGTCCTCGGCAGCAACACGCGGCGCGTCATCAAGCCCTGGCTGATTTATGACGACAACTCTAGATATGTAGCTAACCCTTAAGCACAGTACTGTGAGAATGGAAAAAAGAATGAGTTTCAGTCGAAAACGGACCGACGGTAGCTTTTCCAGCGACGGCAAGGCAAAGTTGCGTCTATTGGTGTGTTGCGATGTTGTTTCGCGCCTGCCATCAAATGATCTATAGACTCGAACAGAAGTTTTACTGACCGGCTTGGAACGTGTCTTCATGAACCTTTAGCCTTTGACGCTACTTCAAGTAGTATTTGGGCGATACGTTCAGCGGACTTCGGATCATAAAATGCATGTAAGGCTGCCCCTAATCGCTTTCGTTCCTTTGCATTTGCCAGTAACTCCATGGTTTCTTGTAGTAATATGGACGGCGAGTCTGCTAGTGCGCGCTCTGAAACGATCTTTACTGCGTTAGATTTCTCGTACAGCGCTGCATTCTTCAATTGGTGGCCGCCCGTAAGTAGCGGGTTGGGCACACTTATCACTGCGGCCTGTACGGCTGCAAGTTCTATGAGCATAGAACCTGCTCTTGTAATTACTACGTCTGCGGCGCGTACAAACTCTGCAATATTATCAACGAACGGCTTAACATACACACGCTTAGTATCGATAGCTAATTTTTCATACGCACGCTGGACTTCATGGAAGTTATTTTTACCAGTGACATGCACGAGAATAAAATCCGACTTTTTCATAGCCGCAGGCATAGTCTCAACTAAAGCGTCGTTGATGACACGCGCACCCAAACTTCCCGGCACAACCAACACAATAGATTTGCTTATAGGGAGACCCAGCTCTCTACGAATATTTTGCTTAGACGCACCCGCAACCTGCTCGAAGCTTTTAGATACGGGCAAGCCCGTGCGACGAACCACGGTTGATTTATATTGTGGATAGCACTTCTCGGGCATAGTCACAGCAGAAACCGCAGCCCAACGTGAGAGAATCTTATTGGTCAATCCTGGCATAGCATCAGAGTCATGCGTGACGATTGGTATATTGCGCATACGTGCGGCAATTCCCACCGGCAAACCAACATAGCCACCCTTAATAAACACTACGTCAGGGCGTTCTTTCCCAAGTATTCGGTAGGCCTGCTGCATACCCCTAACCATACGAAATAAATCTTTCGTGTTTTTGCTCGTGGTCGCTACGTCCGTGAGCTGACGTAATTTGCTGACGCCATGAAAACGGCGTAGTTTACCAGCTTGGATCTCCATAATACGCAAATGAGGTGCCTGCTCGCGCACAAATGACTGCGAAGGGTCATGCACTTGGGCGATGTAGACGATCTCAACGTCAGGATCTAGTCTTTCTAGCTCAGCTGTAACGGCCAGCACCGGCATAACGTGGCCGCCGGTTCCGCCCCCGCTCACGAGAACTTTCATGCGATTTCCTTCCACTTAAATTACTGCTCATCCGTGCATGGGGTACGCTGTATCTCGATATCTGCAATAATAGCCCCATAATAGCCATTACAAACATAAGACTACTGCCCCCATAACTAATAAACGGCAATGTGATACCTTTCAGCGGCAGCAGGCTCAGCATCGCACCAACATTAATCAGTACATGGGCCGCAACCCACGCAAAAATACCTGTCGCTAACAGTCGTGCGAAAAGGTCTGGAGTTCGCTCAATCAAAGAAATAATTCGAAATAGCAACAATCCGAACAACCCAAGTAGTAAAACGCATCCAATAAAACCAAACTTCTCAGCGAAAACTGCAAAGATTGAGTCGTTCGCCGCCTCAGGTAGGTACCCGAACGCCTGTACACTTCGACCAAGTCCCTGACCTATAATTCCGCCTGAACCAACTGCTATTAATGCCTGACTTATGTGATATCCACTTCCTTGTGCATCTGCTTCTGGATGTAGAAAAGTTAGAAAACGGGCAACTCTGTGCGGCGCAAAGATAATCGCAAACACCGAAGCGCCCGCCAATAATGCACCGATTCCGCTCAGGTACTTCATGCGAAGGCCGGCAACATAAATCATTGCCACCATGAGCGCAACTATAACCATCATGGATCCCATGTCTTTTTGCATAAATACTACCACTACTCCGGTAACGAATAGAGTCACAATAAACGGCTTAATCGTCTCCCTATAGGAGTTCAAAATACCCTCTTCGGCGTGCTTGGCCAGTAAGATCGCGCCATTGATGAGCAGCGTGAATTTGATAAGCTCTGCGGGCTGAAACGAGAGCGGTCCAAGCTGAAGCCAACGAGTAGCGCCGTTCACAGGATCATTAAACTGCGCCCCTGGGATCATGAGCAGGATGGAACTAACCACTGCTGCAACAAGTAGCCATGGGGCAAACTTTCTCCATGCCTCAAGTGGAACAACAGCGGTAACTCCAAATACAATAATGCCCAGACCAATGGCAATGAGCTGCTTCATCAAATAATAATCATCGCCAACACCACCGTGTAGACGACTCAGACCAGGGCTGATCGCATAGATAATTATGAGACCCACTATCAACAATAGTCCAGCAATTAGTACGATGCCGTAATCTGGTCGATGACGGCGTATGCCACCAAGAACGCTTGAACGTAAGCCACCCTGTTGCATACTAGGTAATGTGCCCTCCCGTAATAGCCATAATTAGTCCAATGACGGCGGCGACTTGCCCAATAACCCAAAACCGCATTGTCACTTTTGTTTCCGGCCACCCCATCGCCTCAAAATGATGGTGTATTGGCGCAATTTTGAACAACTTATGACCCAATAACTTTTTGGCAGCGACTTGCAGCAAACTCGAACCAGCTTCTACTACAAACACTATGCCGATAACCGGCAGTAGTGCAACGGTATTCGTAAGCATGGCAACAACTCCGAGGGCGGTTCCAAGCGCAAACGAACCTACATCACCCATAAAGAACCGCGCTGGATAAATATTGAACCACACATAGGACAGTAACGCCCCGACTATAGTCATACAGAATCCTGCAATACCAATATTGCCCTGCAAATACGCGATAGCGGTGTACACCGAAAACGCACTAGTCAGTAGTCCTCCCGCTAATCCATCGAGGCCATCACTGATGTTAACTGCATTTGCCGTACTGACTACGACGGCGGTAAACAGTGGCACAATTAGCCACGCAATGTTCAGGTTTCCGAAATATGTAATATGGATAAGGTCATAGCCAAGTTTTGTGTAGAAATAGTACCCACCTACAAGAGCAATCGTACTAATTAGTCCTAGTTTAGTAAGACTGCGCAGGCCTGCGGTCCCCTTCCCTGTTCCTCTTATATTTATCAAGTCATCGACAAGGCCAACGAGGCCAGCACCTAGTAGTCCGGCTAAAGGCAACCATGTCTGCGAACGACTAAAGTTGGCCATTACTGTGATAAGAGCAATGCTCACTATCATGATGAGGCCCGCCATGGTTGGTATGCCTCGTTTGTGCTTTTCCTGGTGGTATTTCTTGAGAACGGTAGCTTTTTCTCCTGTAAGCGCGTCTGCACGCAGCTTTTTCGACCAACCATATCGATACGCGAGTGTTGTATAAATCGGTGTAATTAACATGCTCACCAAGAAGCTGCCAAAACCGAGTAAGAATATTTTTGCAATGTCAGTCGTGTTTGTATCTATAATTGTCATGATTCTCTCTGATCTAAGTAATTGTTTATCTTGGTTAGTACTTGCCTGTTAAGTATACCAGTTAGGTTCCCGGTGGGATTGCATAATATTCAATTAAGTAGCCATTAATACTCGAGAACAGTGGAGCTGCTGCGGTTGTACCCGAAAATCCCTTACTGCTATCTGGTTCGTCAACACGAACCATGATCACATATTCTGGACTTTTAGAGCCTATAAAGCCTAAATAAGAGCCTGTGGTTTTGTCGTTTGTGTAATTACCGCTCGCATCGTAGAGCTGCGCGGTACCAGACTTGCCACCAATATAATAACCTTTGCGATCGAATGGCGTCCCCTTGATAACAAAGCGCATCATTTCACGCAGATCCTCGCTTGTCTGCGAACTAACAATCCCCTTGGCGACCGCTTTTGAAGTCTGACCTTCGACAACAGAAGGCTTGTAGTATGTTCCTCCGTTTACGATTGCACTCAATGTGGTTGCGACCTGCATCATAGTCACGTTCATACCCTGCCCAAATGACATGTTGGCGTACTGCACATTATCTCCATTACCCGTTGTCACATCAGGTATGGTGCCGCCAGATTCTCCTGCTAACTGAACACCCGTGGCAGCGTCAAAATGAAAACGATCAACCAGGTAATTGTGTAGTTTCTCCCTAGCTTGCTTATTTACTTCACCCCCGCCAAGCTGCTTGAGTAAGTGCACGACACCAGTGTTTAGTGACAGCTGTAGTATTTCGGACATTGAACGACTTTGATTTCCCCAGTTTCGTGAATTTTTTATAACTCTGTCTTCCACCTTCACGCTCCCTGTGTCGGTATAGGCAGAGTCCTTACTAACAACTCCCTCACTCAAGGCGGCAGTCATTGTAAATACTTTCATGACCGATCCAGCTTCATAGGGCGTACTCGATACTCTATTACTAAATACGCCATAATTATCACCACCTACATCCTCATAGTGGTTAGGGTCAAAGGTAGGATAATTGCCCATTGCCCGTATTGCCCCTGTTGAAGTCTCAATAACCACAGCACTCGCCGACTTTGCCTTCGTTTGCTCGGTGGTGTTTTTAAGCGCCTCTTCCACGTAGCGTTGTAGGTTAAGGTCGATTGTTAGATTAATTGTTTCGCCGTCTTTCGGCGGCTGCTGAATTGAGCTATCACCTGCAGCCAACGGCACACCATTAATATCGGTTACTGCTTTGAGCTGACCTGTTTTGCCACTGAGCTCTTTGTTAAAGTACTCTTCAATTCCATATTGCCCTTCTCCGCTTCCATTCACAAAACCAATCATTTGCGCCCCCAGCTGGCCTTGAGGATATACGCGCGACGGCGTATCAGTTTGACCTATGCCACGAAGCTTCTTGTCGGCCAGTTTGTTGCCAACATCCTGTGAGACATTCTTAGCCAACACAACGTATGCCGTGTCGTCTTTCTCGAGAAGCGACTTGTATGTAGCCTCTTCGCCGCCTAATACTTCCTTGAGCGTACGAGCCGTTCCTTCTTTATCTTTAACATAGCGAGGATCAGCATAAATTAGTCTCCTCGCTTCGTTCAGCACCAGCGGTACCATTCTGTCGCCATCATGCGCGAAAATAACCCCACGCTTTGCAGGTATTTCAAACTTCTTCTGATGTTCAGCCAATGCGGAGCTTCGATAGTGGTCGCCGCGAATCACTTGCAAATAAAAAAGCCTACTCACGAAGACTAGCCCCATTGCTACAAGAACAACGTAAAACAACGCCGGACGACGCTGTGTGTCTGCACGGATTGGCGCTTGACTTGGGGCACGCTGCACAAGTGGCATTAGTTTAGTATACCCTTCTCTTTTATAACTGAGCCTTAGTTTTGAACGTACGCAACATCTGACGCAGTCGGCATACTGGAGGCAACACTGCTGCTTTTAACGCGATCAAGTGATTGCAACTGAGCAGACTCTACTTGTAAAGATTGATTCTCGGCAACAAGCTGCTCTTTACGTTCTTTAAGATCGTTCAGCTGATAACCAAAAGCGTTTGTCTTAGTAACTTGCGTTAGATAAATGAGGCCTAACACGCATAACATCACCGCAAGCAAGATTGTGTGCGATATCGGTCCAAGTGTTTGTGCGTTTCCAGAAAAACGTACTGCGTTTTGATTACGCTTCATAGAATGACGCTGCATGTGCAGCGCTGTTGATGAATATGTCATTTATGTGGTGGTCTGTTTATGTTTGTATTTTTGTCTTGGTTTTCGAGGAGTAGTTAATACTACTCCTCGAATGTGGTGGACAATCGAAGTTACGCGACTTTGACGCGAACTTTGTAAGCCCGGGAGCTACCTTTTACCTGGATTGGCATGGTTACTCCTTTCTATTGTTTATTTTTTCACAGCGGCTCGAAGCTTTGCGCTTCTTGCTCGCGGATTGTGAACGTCGTCAGTGCCTGCGATAGGCCGTTTGGTCAACTCCTGAAGTTTGGCGTCATAGGTTAATCCAGCAAATTCACGAAGGAACTGCTTTACCCTTCTATCTTCCAAACTATGAAAGCTGATAATAGCCAAACGGCCACCCGATGACAACAAATCTGGAAGCAGTTTGAGTGTTGACTCCAACTGCCCTAATTCGTCGTTCACCGCTATTCGCAGTGCTTGAAAGGTACGAGTCGCGGGATGGGTTTTACTCCATGTCCGTCGACCATTGGCCGATGAGACCACATTCGCCAGCTCGAGTGTGGTGTGGATTGGCCGAGAGCGCACAATAGCAGAAGCTATTCGCCGAGCTTTCGGTTCCTCACCATATCTAACGAGCAGGTTCATTAGCTCACGCTCAGAGAGCTTGTTTACTAATTCATCTGCTGTTCGCTGAGACCGATTATCCATTCGCATGTCTAATGGTCCATTGTGCTGGAGACTAAATCCCCGGCTGGCAATATCGAACTGTGGTGACGACACACCGAGATCCATCAGAATCATATCGAACTCCTGACCCATCCTTTTGAGATCGGCTACGGCGGTTCCATAATCTTCGTGACGTATCGTCACTCCGGTGCCAGTATATTTTTTCTGCAAGTGTGCGACTGCATTACTATCCTGATCGACTAGGACCGCCTTTTCAGGTGCGGCCGTTTTATCGATGATCGCAGACGCATGTCCGCCGTATCCAGCCGTCAAATCGAGATATGATTCTCCATTCTTCGGTTGAAGAGCGTCAAGTACTGCATCGAACAATACTGGTACATGGGGTTGTTGTGGTGGTGTGTTTTTTTGCAAGGTCACCTAATCAGCAATCAGTTGTTTGTTTTTGTAGTATACATTTTTGTTTTTGTTTGAAGTAGATTTTAAACGTCAATGGGGTTGTTGTGGTGTCAAGAACAAAGTTCTCGATATGTCCCTTTGATCAAATCTACTTATAGAGAGACTTATGTGTGTGAGGTGGAGTTTTGGGAGGTTTTTAACCTGAGAATGTGCAAGGGTTTTTAGGGTGGTGCCCCGAGGTGCCACCTACTGACTGCCGATTAGCTAATCTCGAGCCAACTCGCCTTGTATGGAAAAGGCTTTGTTATGAACGAGGACTAATATTTGTTAATGAACGGTGGTTTTAGTTTTTGGCGAACAATCGCCAGTACACGCCGACACGCACACAGGCAACATCTCGGTCGATGCCAGCATAATCGAGCAAGTGCTGCTCAATGCTAACTCTTCCCTGCTTACCATCAAGGCTCGCTTCTGTCTTGCCTACCCGAAACTGCACATTTAGATCCGCCACTCGTTCGTCGAGAATATCGCCGCCGAGCCGTGGTTCCATTTGCTGGTTCCAGACATCTTTTGTGTAAATGTGTAGATATTTTCCAAAGCCTCGTGTAATAACGAGCCCGTCCCCATCAAGCTCATTTCGAAGCTCGACCGGTATAGTCAACCGACGCTTATCATCTAATCTGCGTTCGAAATAATCGACGGTTGCCATTGGTTTTAATATCTTTCGTGGTTTTTATTTTTTTGTGTGTAACCTTTGTTTGGTTACCCACGCTTACCCACTGACGTCAGTGTACTACCCACGTTTACCCACGTGCAAGGCTTTTATGGTCGAAGTTATCCACAGCCGCAAGTTATCCACAGGTGTATCTGTTATTCTGCCCTGTAAATTAGTCACAATTGTATACATTACCTTTTCATAATCTTTGTTTATACAAACAACGAGTCGCTTATTACGACTCGTTGTAGGTGTCTTTGGCTGTTATATCTTAGTAATTTTGACGTGTCATTTGATCATCATAATCAGTCAGAGCCTTTTCGTAGAAAGGACGGAATTGCCCTTCGGCGCATGTGACTTCATACTGCTGTACATCAAGACTCTGGTTGCCTTTTCGGTCATCACAGAAGTGATTGAGGGTATACGTGAACACCGACGTCTCTAATCTATCTGATGTCTGGTAAAGAACAAGTCCCGTCAGAAAGAACACATTGAGCAGCAGTGAGACCATCATAATACTCACCGTTACGTTCTCGCTTACAATGCGATGAATTTTCTGAACACTTCCAATTGTCGCCCGATGTACTATTGAACGTTTTTTTGTGGTTTTTTTCTTGGTTGCCATGGTATTCCTAGTTTGTTTAGCGCTGTTTCACTATAAGCATAAGCAGTCTCTACTCTGTTGTCAATTATCGTAGCTTCGCTATGCGCTGCGCAAACCATCGTGCACTAGGTCGAATCGTGCGCTTCATTGTCTTACGATCAACCGACACCAATCCAAACTTTGGCCACCAGCCATAAGCCCACTCAAAGTTATCGAGTAAACTCCAGTGGAAATAGCCGCGCACATCCACACCTTCACTAATTGCTCGCTCCATCGCAACTATAGTCTCCTCGATCCACCACTGCCGCTGTTCATCAGACGCGTCCGCCAAGCCATTCTCTGTTATGTAGATGGGTTTACGGTATTTGTTTCTCACGCACAGCAGCAGAGGATACAGCCCCTCCGGTTCCATGTACCACCCCATATCACTCACTGGTACTTTCGGGTTTTCTGCACGAAATCCTCTGTAATAGTCGGTGAAGTAGTAGTTAAAGCCTACAAAATCCTGATAGCGTCGTACTCGATTCACAAACCACCAGTTCCAAAAATACCGCATCCACTTGACCATAATTCGATCACTAATATCGTGTTTATTTTTTGCCTGAATATTGCCCATTTGTGTCGCTAGACCGACCTGAATATTTGGGTTTTGCTTTTTGAGAATTCTATACGCGCGCTTATGTGCCAATGTCAGGTGGTAATACACCCTCACGAAAGAAAAAACATTCTTCTCTTCCGGTGGCCATTCTCCTGTTATATAGCCAAAGCTAGCATAGACATTTGGTTCATTAATAGTGAACACGTGACCAACTTTGGCGCCATACTCATTGGAGATCTTTTGAACAAGTCTCTCGAAGTACTTAAGGTTCTTGCGATGCTTAAACCCACCTTTATCGGTAAACCACACTGGCATAGTCCAATGCCAGATATTTAGGAATGGCTCAATGCCTCGTTTTTTTAGTGCATCAATATACTCATGATAGTGCGCTATCTCAGCTTCATCCCACCTGCCCTCTTCTGGTTCGATTCGAGCCCATTCTACTCCAAAGCGAAACGCATTGAGGTTGAGTGTGCTAAGTAACTTAAAATCATCTTTGTATCGATTGTAATGATCGACACCTCGACCAGATATGTAATTTGACGGCCGTGTCGCTGCCTTTTCAATAGATTCCCAGTTTGCAAGCCAGCCCCATCGGCGTTCAGCGGTACTTGCGCGTTCTGCTGCGTTCCCTAATTCCCACACCGTCCATTGCGTATGGTTTCCGCCCTCAACTTGATATGAGGCAGTAGATGCACCCCAGTAGAAGTTATCCGGAAACAATTTCTGTTTTTTAGGCATAGCCAAATAGTATCACAACCCCTTTAGTTGAACGCTGCGAGATCGCTCTCTAGCATTCCGAGATAATTGAGTTCACTCTCCATTGCTTCGAGGTCATCTTTTGGATCAAACATTTTAGGATCTAAATCAACAAAATATAATTGTCCATTTTTTACAACGTGGTTGCTCGAGAATCCTAACTCCCGTACGGCAGGGACACCTGTCTCGCTGGCCGTATATAGATAGTCATACATCGCGTCAATCTTTTGCCTAAATACTGCCGTTGCTTCCTCGCTTGGTGCAGACGTGAACATGCTTGGTCTTCCATGATACGTGTCATGGTTAACAACAAATCGTTCACCGTATACCTCGTCAGCCTCAATAGTTATTGTATCTCCCGCTATCTCCACTCGATGATCAGGCGCGTGGATGCCTCGTGCGGCCAATTCTTCAAGCGCATTTGTGAAGTGCCCATACAGTGCATGCAGTTTCTCTTCATCGCTGTCACCTAACGTATCTTCAAAATCAGGATCTAGATCTAACCCTCTGAGTGTTCGTACTCGCCGATAAACTACACCTGACTCTGTTTCAAATCTCTCAGCTGCGCCACTATCGGGAGTTGGTGGCACTGATTCGAGTGCCTGCAAGACTGCGGTTCGTTCGCTCATGTATATTTTATAGCATAGTTCTTATGTTTATGCAAGTATCTACCTCTGTTATTTCATTTGCGAAGGATCCCAGCATGTTCTCGTGCCATCACTTAACGCCTGAATGTCCTGCATTTCCCTTTCAGTTAGTGAAAAGTCAAAAATATCTATGTTCTCTTGTATCCGATTGACGTGCGTTGATTTCGGAATAGGCACCGCACCTAGTTCGACAGCCCATCGAAGCATCACCTGTGCATTTGTTTTACCATATGTGACTGCAATCCGACTAAGCACAGGGTCATCAATACGATGTCCATGAGCAAGCGGACTATAGGCTTCGACGACTATCCTATGTTTCTTGCAAAAATCGAGCAGCTCTTTCTGTTCATTATAAATGAACGGATGAAGCTCGATCTGGTTAACCGCAGGTATTATATTGCTATGCTTCATAAGTTCCTCTAAGTGCCTCACAGTAAAATTCGACACACCAACCGCCCTAGCGCTCCCCGTAGCATAAATCTCTTCGAGAGCCCTCCAAGAAGCAAGTCTTTTTTCTGTAACTGGCCAATGGATCAAATATAGATCTACATAGTCTGTTCCCAGCCTTTTGAGTGACTTTTCAAACGCTACTTTTGCAGAGTCAAAACCCTGATTCGTGTTCCATAGTTTTGTTGTGAGGAATATCTCGCTTCTTGGGATTTCGCTTGCTGCAATAGCTCGCCCAACACCTTTTTCGTTCCCATAAATTCGTGCCGTATCTATTAGTCTATAACCAGCATCAATCGCATTTGTTGTCGCCCTCTGAGCTCGTAGTGAAGGAATAATCTGCCATGTGCCGAATCCAATCGGAGGTAGTAAACTACCCGTATTCAAGGGGATTTGCTTGTGTTTCATGACATCATCATACTCTAATGCCCTAGATGGTAATTATCCCAGGAATTATCAGGAACGCATCTCTCATGCTATCCCCCGCTTCTTTCGCTCGAGCACGTCATAGCCTTCGTGTACTTCATCTGCTTTATGAATGTTCAACGAATCAAATAGATCCCATAGTTGACGAATAACCTTATCGTGATCACTGTCTTTATGCATTATCAACTCAGCTTCTACAAAGTTGCCGAGTCCGGGTACTTCATCAAGACACAACTCTATGTCGCCATAAGCACCCTTACGTCGTATTTTGGTCAAATCGGAATATTGCGTGAAGCCGAGCTGCTCTACAATAGCGCGCAACTCATCGGCATCATTAACAAGTGTTTCATGTTCAATGCTATCAAGATGTCCAACAACTGAACGCTTCAGTGTAAAGTATGTCCTCTCATCGTTTTCGATTCGAATACGCAACCAATTCGCATTCAAGGCATTGTCCGTCGATCCTGGCTCAGCATAGACAACATCGTGCTGCTTAATTGGATCTGAGAGTGTAATTCCTAGATCTCTTATTCTCTGTAATAAGCCCTTTGGATCAGTAACTTTTGCTTTAATTTCTATTTCTCGCATGGTGGCATTATACGATATTTACTTTTTATACTTCTTATGTTATAATACTCTAGTTTCATAGCCGTGAGGCTGGGACATTTACAAGCAGTGTTTGCACACCCGCTCCTCCAACAATGGAGAGCACTCGATCATTCCTAGGGAGCCTTTCATGCTGAAGAAAATCATGTCGATCATCGATCGACGCAACATCACGGGTATCGAATACCTGCTGATCGTGGCGTTGATCGTGACAATCGTGATCTCCGCCACCTCCTGCACACCACAGCCGACAACCCCGCAGTGGTCGCAGACGGTCGTGGCAGTTGGTGATGGTCAGTCCTACGACACCCCCCTGTCTCGGGGTTGGCCAAGCCACCTTCGCGACCGCGGCGTGCCGATCGACTACGTCACCACTCCGGGATACGGTCTCGATGCTTCGTTGCTTCGCGGCAACTACATCGACCGCATCATCCAGCGCGTCAACGACGACGGCTGCCCCCGCGCATTCGTCATCATGGTCGGCAGCGCCGACTTCAACAACTGGAACGACTCAGGTCTGTTCCTGAACTACAACACGCTGAACGAAGCGGCAACAACGCTCGGACAGTTCCTGTTGGCCGAAGGATGTGACACCATCTGGGTGGCACCTCCTCCCGGCTCGGACTACTCATGGGACTGGCAGACCCTCAAGGATCGCACCACCTACGCCACCTGGCTGACCAGCCAGTCGTGGGTGACGCACTCCATCGAGGTGCTCGAGTTCCAGCAGCCCGACTTCACGCTGAGCGTCAGCTACGCCGAGAACGAGATCCGTCTCAACGACCTCGCTCAGCGCGTGATCGCCGATCGAGTTCAGGCGGAACTGGCCACCATCTGATCGCCGAGGGGTGCACACAATGACTACACGTCTCGTGTGCACCCCTCACCCCTGCAAACACTGCTTTAACTTATTAATCAGTTTTTGTCAGCTTTATAATTATCGATCTTCTTGTTCAATCTTCAGTGGTTTTTTACTTTTAATTTCGTAACGATTACCTGTCAGGGGTGATTCTATGTAATCATCGTTGAGCAGATTAACGAATGTCGTCATATCCTTCTCGCTCAAAATAATTATAGACCCGTCGATATCCGTCATTAGCTCAATCCCAAGCTCTTCGGCATGCTTGAGAAGGTCCTCCTGTTTGATACCATTAGGGTCAATTTTCTGCAGTTTGTTAACGAGCGCCTTCTTTCCCTGAACTATAGACTCCATAGTTAACTCACCATCATATGTAAAGGTAAAGTTTTTCTCGATTTCTCGCATCTTCTGCAGTGCAATGCCGTATTTCTTAGCATTATAGCCAAACAACTGTTCTAGCTTACTTTGGTTGAATACAAACATATCTTGATCGACAACAAGAAGTTGGTTGTCGGGCGGTATTCTGAGCGCCCCTTCTGCATCAAATTTTTTGAACGCACCATTTCGCATCATCCAGCCTTCTGAACCCTTCATAATCATTGCTTGCGGCAGCTGCTTCAGCACAAAAAAGCTCTTATCAATACTTGGGTGCTTAACGCGCGCTAACACACCTTTTATGCGTTTGAAGTCATGCTGATCCTCATTAAATGCTTCGATTTCATGCTCCTGAGTTTTGAGCCAATTAAGCGTTATGTACGCATTTTCAACATTTTTTAGCCGTGTCCTTTGAAGAAC
>CAZNVG010000010.1:0-32193 GCA_964576475.1 uncultured Candidatus Saccharibacteria bacterium
CAGTTGTGTCAATTGAGCTCATCAAGCCCTTTTCTGAATTCAAACCAGATATAACTGAAGGCTACAGAGAGTATTTCAAGAAAAACTACGAGGATATGGCCCCGCCTCCATTGTATGTATATGCGGACGGCGGAAAGTTCGTAATGAGCGACGATTATATGGCATACGAAATGTACAAAGAGCTTGCAGCACCCATCGTGCTCTGTGTGATTCTCGGTGATTCTCCTGAGAATGAAGGAGTCCAAAAAGGTCCGGGCTACAAGATGCCTGCGCCTACCGTAGACATAATCGATTAACGTAATACGCCTAAGCTTATTTGCATTTATCATTTTTCGGCGCTTAAATGAGGTTAATTAAGTGAGGTATGAATTATGGCCGACAAAGCACCGACTCCATCAGAAACACAGTCCAATACTGAACAGAAAGACTTTTTAACAGCGTACATCCTCAGTCAGTTTTTGGGAGTGTTTGGTGTTGATCGTTTTTACATGGGATACACAGGCCTGGGAATTCTAAAGCTTGTTACCTTTGGTGGTTGTGGTATTTGGGCCTTGATTGATGTGATTCTACTACTGACAGGTTCGATGAAATCGGCAAACGGTCAGAAACTTGCAGGATATGAGAAAAACAAGAAGACGGCACTCATTATCTTTGTAGTCGCCTTACTTGTGGGTGGAATTGGTGGAGTTCGAAATGGCGGTTCCCGTTCAAATAAAATCGAATTTAACACTGAATCATCAGGTAGTACGCGAGTAACGCCACCACCGACAGCACCTGAGCAGGAGTCGCCGGCGTCAGACCCTTCAAAACCTAAAGTATGGAAGCAGGTAGTATCCTTCAGCGGAACGTCGGCAAAGCGGACAGAGTCATTTAAGCTAACAGGTGAGGACGCTAGGCTTCGTTACACGCAAACAGGCGGTCAGTTCGCGACAACTTCCGTATATTTGCTTAAGAAAGGTGACAGTCTTGAAGCAAACGGCGGCTTTCCTGAAGTGACAATTGATGGCGACAAATCTGACGAGACTCGACTCACTAAACCTGCGGGAGAGTACTACTTCGACATCAACTCTGCGAATGCGAACTGGAGCGTGACAATCGAAGAGTATGTAGAGCAATAGCGGTTTGAGTTAAGAGATTTGCTATACTCAGCCTATATGTTTGATCAGTTTTTGAGCGGAACAAACCAACAGTTTCTTATATCGCTTGGCTTTGCGCTCATTTGCGGCATCGTTATTGGTGTTGAGCGAGAACTACGTAAAAAACCTGCTGGTGTCAGTACGCAGGCACTCGTTGTCGTTGGTGCGACGTTGTTTACGTTCTTGTCAGCAAATGTGGTTGGTGCTGACAAGACTAGAATCGCTGCACAAGTTGTATCAGGTATTGGATTCTTAGGCGCTGGACTAATTATTAAGATCAAGGACGGCAAAGAACTCACTAATGTGACAACGGCCGCCAGTATTTGGTACGCAGCTGCTGTTGGTATGGCAATTGGTTTCGGTTTCCATTTTATTGGGGTGGTTAGTGCGTTGACTGCCGCACTTATATCGCGCATACCTAAAATTAGCAGCGACGAACGTTAGAACAAGGAAATCTGCCGCTCGTAGCAACTGGTGTTCTAATTAGTGGCGTGCTAATAAAACCGTATGCAACTCTAGGGCGATTCTATATACTTAAACGTAAGCGTTTAGGTGAGTTAAGGGGTTTATTCGAATGACTAGAGTACATGTAGTGCAATTTGTAGCGAAAATTAAGTATGGATTTGGAGCTGCGATACTTATGGCGTATCTCGTTCTTGGGATAGTTGTGCCAGCCCAGGTTCAAGCGGCCTCAGAGGTGTTTACTGGAGGCTCGAGTGTCTCTGGAGATACAAACACGCCAACGCCGATTACCGACCTACAAGTCTCAGGTACAGGTAACGACACGATTTCAGTAAGCCTCTATGTCCCATCTACAGGCACTCTTGAAATGACGAATACTACAGGGCTGACATTTACCGTAGGGCCGACAGGAAACTCGCTGCGATTTAGCGGCACACGTTCGGATGTGAATGAAGCACTGGCGACTCTGCAGTACACTTCGGGGATTAAGGGTGTAGTTACACTCGAGGCTTCACTACTCGGAGACGGGGCAGTCTACTACCCTGCGAACGGGCATGTGTATCAAGTTATTTCTGGCGAGTGTGATGAGGGTGGCCCTGGCTGTATTAGTTGGGATGATGCCGCGGTGGCTGCAGCAGCGAGCACCTACCAAGGCCTCACTGGCTACCTTGCGACAATAACATCAGCAGAGGAAAACCAATACATTGCCACTCGACTAACGGGAGGCGCAGCATGGATAGGCTCCAGTGACGTAGCAAACGAAGGTGACTGGAAGTGGATGGGCGGCCCTGAGAATGGGACGCATTTTTGGACTGGCGACGGCAATACTGGCGCCAACGAACCAGGACAATATAGTAACTGGAACCCAGGAGAGCCTAATGACTCATCAGGCGAAGATTGTGGTGAGATGTATGCAGGAGACAGCAGTGGAATGTGGAATGATCTTCCTTGCTCAGATGCGATTCTCGGAAGTTATATTATCGAGTACGGAGAAGATGGGGAAACGCCTGCTGTTGAGACCAAAAACATCACCATTACAACAAGCCTCCCGACAGGATCAACAGAAACCATTAGCACCTGTCAGGAACTGCTAGCGATAGACGACACAATTGAGAACCGGTGGAATCATTACACGTTGACACAAGACTTAGATTGTTCAGAAATTGAAAACTTCACCCCAATAGGTAATGACAACAACTTTGGCGGCTCAACTTTCAGTGGTGTATTTGATGGTCAAAACCACACGATTAGTGGTATTCACATAGAAGCTGGCAGTGACCCTGCTGGACTTTTTGCTATGACGGAGCTCGCAACAATACGCAATTTGAATCTAGAGAATGGCTCGGTTCAAACTACGGGACGTGCCGGTAGCTTGATTGGATATGCAGAGGACACGGACATAGTAAATGTTTCAAGCGACTTTACAGTTAGTGGCGAAGAGGCTGCGGGCGGAATTGTTGGTTACGCACAATCTACCGACGATCAGAACGCGTCACAGGATGTCGCGTTTACCAGTCTCGTATTTACGGGCAGCGTGAACAGCTTGGGTGTGGTTGGTGGAATAGTCGGTCAATACATCATGTATCCTGGTCACATCGTTGAGGTCACAAAGAGCTATACCAACGCCAGCGTACAGACGACATCAAGTTTTGCCGGTGGAATCGTAGGTTATGTTTACGTACAAGCAACCTCAAGCGACAACCAAGATGATGCGACGTTTGTTGTGGCAAACAGCTATTCACGAAGCTTCGTGAGTGCCGACGTGGATTACTCAGGTGGCATCATAGGCTTTGCGCAAGCCATCAACGACGGCTATGACAACCAGGTAACGGTTGCAGTTGAGCGATCATATTCGTCTGGCACTACGGTAGCTGGTGGAGATGGTGCAGGTGGCATAATCGGCTCCAACTCATTCTTGAGCAGTGCTGGAGAAATCATCAGTATCCTCCACAGCTTCGCTGCCGGTAGCGTTACGGCAAGTACGCGAGCGTACGCACTCATAGGCGGCGAGCAAAACATATCTAGCGGCGAGCTCGTGCTTACTGGCAACTATATCGATGAAACTGCCACGGGACACGAAGATGATGTACAGTCACTGTCGACGAGCACTGTCTCTGTTAATACGGACGGTACTGACGCTGAGTATTTCATGAATAACACTACGAATCAGCCTCTCGATAACTGGAACTTTTCAACTATTTGGCTGAAGCATTTACATGATTTCCCGACACTACTTGACAGTAGCGATCTTTTAGACCTGAACGGCGACGACATACTAGATATGGACCAGCCTAATGTCGGCGGGTACACAAGTGTCTATACGGGTAAAACAGTTGCCATAGATGTCGGCGAGGGTTGCGAACTGACGGTGGATGATATGGTGCGAGAGGTAGATCTCGATGTGGCAGACCCTGCGTATTCTTACGATAATGGACTGTTTGCTTTCTCTGCAGATTGCGGCACGCCAGGCGCCACTACAACTATCAAGCTTTACTATTATGGAGTTTCGAAGGAAGGTCTTGTAATTCGAAAATATAATCCAAATACAAATGCATACTTCAATCTAACGGATGCTCACGGAGCATCACTCACTGAGCGAACAATTGACGGTCAAAATGTCACAGTGGCCACGTATCAAGTAACAGATAATGGTATTTTGGACATGGATGGCTTATTAGACGGAAATATTGATGATCCTGTTGGGCTTGGTGCGTCAACACTTGGGGTGCCTAATACTGGCATTCGACGTGTAAAATGAACTAGATGAAACTACATCACGCCCTCCGCTCGCTATCACCAAAGTCTAAGATACTAATTTTTGGTCTATTAACTGTGGCGGTTGCAGGAGCCTTAATATGCACGCTTATTCTCAGATCACGCCCGCAGAAACAGCAGGGCAGCGCACCGATCATCACCTTCTCAACGGATAAGCCAGATGAATCTAGAGAGAACGCCGAATCTTACAAATGGCAAGGAGCAGCAGAGGAACCTAAAGTATTACGCATCAAGTCACTCGGTATTGAAACATTCGTACAAAAGGCTGGTGTAGATCAGAACTCCCAGATTGCCGTGCCGAGCAATATACATCTCGCGGGATGGTTCTCTGACAGTGTCCAGCCAGGCAAAAACGGTCTTTCTATTATTGATGGCCATGTCAGTGGCGCTTCGTCTGATGGTGTATTTAAAAAACTTGGTACGCTTCAAAAGGGCGATGCTTTAGAAATAGAATTGGGGAGTGGCAAGAAGCTCAACTATGAAGTTATTGAGGCCGTCGAGCTTAAGGTTGAGGAGTCTGCTGCGTATCTCTTCTCTCAAAAACCCGATGTCGTTAGCCAGCTAAACTTGATAACTTGCGGCGGTAAATTTAATCAATCTCAAAATCAATATGAAAATAGGATCATTGTTTCTGCCACCCTAAAGACATAAGCTGATACAATAAAGCTTATGAAAAAGCTGCTACAGAAATTGAACACAGGTTGGTTTAAGCGACACCCACGAAAAACAAAAGCTCTAGGACTCATTGTATTACTACTCTTATGGAGCAGTGTTTTGTTGATTGGCGGATATAAGTATGGCCAACGACATCCACAGAAGCCGAAACGACCAACAGCGGTTTCGGCAGATGCTAATCGTTCATCAGCACAGGTTGCAAAACGATGGAGTTTTAACGGTACGGTTGAGTCTGTAACCGAGGATTCATTAGTAATTGTCACAACTGCTAATGTGAAGAAAACTATTAAAATAGACAAAAATACAAAAGTCTCAACCAAAGAGTCTAAGGCGTTGGCTTTTAAAGAGATTCAGGTTGGCGAAAAAGTTGCCGCATCAGGTCCCGAAGTCAAAGATGGTATTTACGTTGCGGATCTCGTTCGTCAACAATAATACCCACAAGGAGAAATGATGGCCAAAAGGGATAATGCTCAGGAAATTAATCTTAGTCTCGACCCTGATAAAACACCTATAGTTTTCGCAGACACGACTGTAGTAAGTAACTCAGGGAAGGTTATAGTATTTAACTTTGCGCAGCCTATTGGGTTTGACGCAAATAAGCGAGTAGTTGCGCGTGTCTCTATGGGGTTAGAGCAGGCCAAAGAATTTATAGCTACGGTCAATGATCATATCGAGAGAAACGAACTTTAGCGAGATCGAGTAGTTAATTTATCAATAGCTGCATAGGTATTCAGCCCGTGCTCTTGCAGTGATTTCTTGAAAAACTCAACCATTACCTTTGCGTCATCGAGTGCCCGATGGCGGCTTTCGACTTGGATGTTATGAGCCTCGATCACACTATCAAGATTGTGGCGCTTTTGTTTTGGGTAGAGCGCACGGGATAACTTTACCGTGCAGAGTCGATCCATTGTAAAAGAGCCACCAATTCTTTCGAATTCTGCTTTTATGAAGCCGTAGTCGAAATTAACATTGTGAGCGACAAAGATCGCGTCGCTCAGAAATAGTTCCAAGCTAGACGCGACTCCTTGAAATGTAGGCGCATCCCACACCATTTCGTCAGTAATGCCTGTAAGCTTTGTGATCCACCACGGTACTTGTTGTTCTGGCTGAATCAGCTGTGAAAAAGTATCAACAATAGTATTGTTTTCCATGCGCAGCGCACCGATTTCTAATACCCGAGAATTTAGCGGGGTTCCGCCTGTCGTCTCAATATCAAGGAATACTAATGGTCTATGAGTCACGCTAGATAGTATATATGTGCAGAGCAAAATATGCTGTCGACTTGCCTAACAACACAGTACAATAATGCATATGTCTACTGTGATCTACGCTATATTCTCCATTGCTGTAGCGCTATTGCCGATGTTGTTCTATGCGGGCTTTGTCTTGTTTATTGTATTCCTTATCATGAGTTACATCCGCACTATAGAGGAGACTAAGAAAAACTTTGCTACCTTTGCCTCCATGCATGGTCTTGCCTACATGGGCAAAGCTGATCCGCGCTATGCAGGGATGTTGCCAGGGTATGTGCAGCATCTCGTAGAGGGTACAGATTCAAAAATAGGCAAGCAGGTACAACTGTTTCTTTATGATTACACAACTGGTTCGGGCAAGAGCCAGCGGACGTACTATCGAACGGTCGTCGCCGTGCGAATTAATCCGACGAAGGCACATATCTTTTTGAATTCACGAATTAACGATGCGACAGAGCAAATAAACCTTAGTCGTAGCGAACGATATGCCGCCGAAGGAACGTTTGCTAAGTATTTCGATATCTATAGCCCAAAATCTACAACTCTTAGTGCGCTGTCTATATTTGCACCAGATACAATGGCTCTCGTTATGGCAGATTATGGATTCTACGATATCGAGATTGTGGACGACATATTGTACTTATATGACTACACACAGCGAAGAACAGTGTCGGCAATGGACTCACTCTATCGCGCAGGATTGCATCTCGCGAACGATATTAATACAAACACACCAAAGAAGCTGAAGTTACAGCACGCACAGGGTACGGTCTCGCCAAGCGCCATAACTGCGCTCAAGCATGGTAGCTCACTAGCTGGCTTCATAGGCGTACCACTAGTAATTGCTGTGTTTTGGTTTGGTGTAAACCTAAGTGCTATGACGATATCACCAAAGATAATGGTGGTGTTTCTGATCGCGATGAGTATTATTGTGCCAACAGGTGTCGTCAGGACTCTTATTACACAAGAGCGTCGAAAGCAGAACTACCTCGAGGATCGACTCACTTTCGCCAAGAGCATTAGAAAATAATACTTGACAAATTAAAACACTTATGATAGTGTGTTTTGTAATCCTGAAAAACAAAAGTTGCTCGGGGGAGTATCAAATTTAACGGAAAGCGGCAAAATTCATGTTGTTATATCAACGACTACCACGTAATTCCGGCTCCGAAAGGCTGTCTATTCGCTAAGACATCTCATAGAGAAGTGTAAGCAGGCTGCCTCGGATGCCCGAAAACAAGACAAGTTGCTTACAATTCTTTAACAAACACCTCACAGTACTGCGAATGATCGGTTAAAGCATCATATAGTTTGATGCTGATGGTCTATTGCGATGTACACACATTTTAAAGCTTCAGTATTTAGCGCACATTTGCGAAGGTATTTACCTGATTACTGAAGATTAAGGCGTTAGTGCCGATATAAGAGATGTGTACTTCGCAGTAGATCCATACGTCACCCGCTAGTAGGAGGTTCCAATGCTGCACGCACTACAGTTGCTCCGTCAGGAGCGAGTTGCCGAGCAGGATGTGGTCTCGAAAGAGCCCAATATCTTGCATAGCTTGAAAGAGCTGCTGTCGATCATGCGGGAGGACCCCGCGATCAATCAGGAGCTTCCCGTCGTGCGGCGTCTTGTTGCACGTACCTTTGCTTGGTTGCTCTTCTTTGAGTTCTACCTTGTGATCCAGGTGTTGCCGGTTAAGTATTTCATCGATGAAATTAGCCAGCCCAATCCATCTGTTACTAAGCTTCTGTGGATTTCCGCCTCGATGGTGGCGACCTATAAGCTCGGGGCAGAGATGCGTCGTGTCACATCCAAGGAGCGCAACGGTGCACTCTGGAGAATGTGGCGAGTGTGGTGGGGGTACGGCCATCGTTTGGAGCTTCGGCTTTCGAGCGACTGGCACACCCAGCACTCCACAGGAGAAAAGGACTCGATCGTTGGCAGAAATGTCGGTCGAATCGAAGTTCTGGTAGATGAAGTCTTCTTCACGACACTTCCTGTTGTGCTGCGCATCATTTTCACCACGATCTTGATGTTCTGTTTCGGTTGGACATATGGTCTGGTGGCGGTGCTCACGAACGCTTCGTTCGTATGGGTTGCACGTCACGGCGAAAAGGCGCTCGTCTCGCAGCGCGAGGAAGCTCGGCTTGAGATGAAGGCGCTTGAGGAATTCGGCTCTGAGATGACCCATAACTGGCGCACCATTAAGTCGCTCGGATTGGAGGAGGAATTCTCTGACGAGAACGACTTCAGGCTACTGTCTGCCGTTGAGGCAGAGAAGCCTCGCAACAAAAAGCACCTCAAGTACCTGATTTTTCAGGATGACGTCATCAATCTGTATCGATTCGTGTTCTACGCGTCGATTGCGCTGACGCTCTATTGGCAGAAGCCATCGCTTGGCGTGATCGTGTTGGCGACGACATGGATGGAGAAAACATTCAGCAACTTTGGGTTTTTCAGTAACCTCAGCAACGCGATGAATATCGGAGCTGTGGCAATGAAAGACTTGGTGGCGCTGATGCTTCTTCCTCCAACTGTCAAATCGGCAGAACATGCTGTTTGGCCATCGCGAATGGAAGGCGTGGTAGAGTTTGACGATGTCTCGTTTCGCTATCCAGCCGCCGATGACTGCACTATCCAGGGATTCAGCATGAAGGTCGAGCCGTATACTGCGACCGCCGTCGTTGGCGAGAGTGGTTGTGGTAAGTCCACACTGATTTCTTTGTTGATGCGAGAGTACGATCCCTCCGCGGGTCAGATTCGCATCGATGGTGTAGACATTCGCGACCTCGACTACCATCGATTCCGCAAGGAGTTTTTGGGAGTCGTCGGGCAGCAGCCGCAGTTGTTTTCTCGCTCAATCATGGAGAATATTCGGCTCGGCTCACCGACAGCGTCAGACCAAGACGTTGTTGCAGCAGCAAAGCTGGCCTGCGCACACGAGTTCATCACGACAAAACCAGAAGGCTACGACTCGATGATCGGCGAAAACGGCATTAACCTCTCCGGAGGTGAACGTCAGCGCTTGGCAATCGCCCGAGCACTGGTACGCAAGCCGAAGATCCTGATCCTAGATGAGGCTACGTCTGCGCTTGACGCCATTAGCCAATTGCACATCCAAGATACGATCGATTCGTTGATCGCATCGAGGACGTGCACAATCTTCATCGTGGCGCACCGTTGGCCGACTATCATGTCGGCTGATCAGGTTGCCGTGTTGCAAGATGGACGGCTCGAGCAGCTTGGAACCCATGAAGAGCTTGATCGCCAAGGCGGTCTCTACAAAAAGCTCCGTGATCTCGAATCACGCGGCCTGCTCTAGTCACACTAGCGTACCTACAAAAGGTACATGAGACGAAAGGAACTACTGTTTTCACCCCCACTCTGTGCGCCGTAAAGGTGTGCACAAAGTGGGGGTGTTTACATATTGACTTATTATAAATAATATGTTATTTTAATAGAGGTTCAACAAAACCCCCGACTATAAAAGCGGGGGATTTTTTATGGAAAAATTCTCCCTAACTACAAAGGAGAACGAAGTGCAAAAGGAACAAAACGGCAGTATCATACTCGATCGCTTCAACGAATTGGTGACCACTGAGATAACGCTCAGAAAAGCTAGGTTACAGAACGAAGCACCCCAGACCTACGAGGCGACCCAACAATCACTTGCCTTCTGGCAAGATCCAGAGAATGAGACCTTTGCGGAAGTTGAAATACCCGCCCAAGAAGTAGAGGTGGTCATGGCGGCCATACAAAGGCGAAGTCAAAAGAGGCTAAGTCTGATAACAGCAAAGATTGCTCGGACTATGGTGCAAGACTACGAGTCCTAAATAGCCAGATACGGCAGCGTCCAGTGTTTGTGGGTGCTGCCGTGTGCCCAATATCTGCTAGACAGCGAAGCAGTATCAAGCTTACAATGTAACTAAGTTGATAAAGGGTCAATATGGCTGAAAAATCAGAATTTTCTAGTTCCGATGTGCCCGATACAGAGCTCATTTTGAGCGAAAAAAATGCTGCCCAGTTGCGCTCAAACTATCTTGGAAGGGTTTCGCTGCTCCGCTCAAAAGTGTTTGGAAAGCTGGCCGAACACAATGCCATGCGTGGTGGTTCTGGATGGGCTATTTTCTACGCAGAACCCTTTGATGAATTTACAGAACGCAATGAAACCTTGCTTTTTACGTATCGCTTACAGGGGATGCAAGAGCACCATCCATCGCTCGTCAGAATCATAACAAATGAGTATATCCGCGGATCGGATGCTTCGTTCTATCTAGTACAGGATACAACGGTAGATCACGAAGATGATTGTATGTATTTCCTTGATTCGTTCCAGATCGGTAGCGAGACAAATGATACGCATGGCGTGATTTTCTGGGTAGATAACGACGTACTTCAGGTAACTCCTAACTTCAAATCATTCACACCGATACTACCGCTTCTTGTTGAAGGAGGTGATACTGTCACGCCACTCGGTACTTATACGTGTTTGGAAGATGAAATTTACTCTCTTGATCGTGCAAGTGCGATTGTTGATAACGTGCTGGGGCTAGATCCTGTATTTCAGATTACGTAGTTTTTTTGACTCTTGTCGCTATGCTCAAGGCGATACTGGTGCCTATGAGAAAGAATCCAAATGGTGTGCTCAATAGCACAATAGGATTGCCGGTCTTTGTCAGTTCAGGTGTCGCTGGTTGGGTTGATGTGGCGGCCGCAACTGACGAATTAGTCTGCGTGACTGGAGCAACATCGTTATCAAGTACGTTAACCGTAAAATTCTTAGCGAAGCCGTCGTAATATTCAGAATTTGAGTCAGCAATCGTTGAATACGTAACTTGAGTATCGCCGTTGACCAGCTGGTCATCAACGGCGGTAACGGTAAATGTCTTTGACTGAAACCATTCATTAGCGAGATACGTGATAGTGGGGGTGCTCAGGCTGGTACGCGTACTGAGAGTTGTAGGGCTTAAATCCACGAAAGCAGGATCAAGAGATGAAGTTACAATCGGCTCACTCAGAGTAATAGTTACAGTTTGAGATTGACCTTCCTCTAACGTAAAACTTGCTGGTGTGAACTCGATTCTCGAAACGGCAGCTGCGCGTGCGGGATTGAGGATAAAACCATTGAACAGAAAAGCAATAACAGAAATTAACATCACCAGTGACATGCGCCAACGTACCATAACCATAACTGTAACGTATTATTCTTGGAATCAAGCACATGCTTCATGCGTACCGAACAGCGTATACTTATATCTATGAAGGGAGAAATTCATGACTAAAAAATCTGAAGAATTCAAAGTCGACGGCGAGGATTTGCTAAAAAAGGTAAAAGCAATCATAGCCGAGGGGAACGTCCGTAAAATTTCCATCCGCAATAAGGAAGGCAAGACAATTGTAGAGTTACCGCTTACTGTCGGTGTTGTTGGTGCAGTTCTCGCGCCACCACTGGCTGCGGTCGGGGCGATCGCAGCGCTCGTTTCAGAATGTTCGATAATTGTTGAACGCGAAGAGTCTAAAAAGTAATTTTTGTATAGGTAGGTAAGATTAAATATCTTGCCGCCCCAAGCTTAACCCGACTTCGTGCTAAGCTGAGCCAATGCAGAAGATACTAAAAAAGCTCGCTAATAATCACTATATGGTTTGGCTTTTTGGAGATAAAGAGGGCAAACTGGTTTTCTTTCTGTTTCCCAATATCCCTCTCGCTATTTGGCTACTATGTTTACCGCTACAGAGGGCAGTTGATAGTGTCGCAATCAGCTCTGCAATATCACTCCTGTCTTTCATCGCACTTATTGCATGGGCTTTGCTTGAAATCACGAAGCCGGTTAATAGAATGCGTCGCATGGTAGGGATGATTGTGATTGTATTTAGTCTTTACACGCGGTTTATCAAGTAGTACATTTTATACATAAGCATAAAAACAAAAAACAATTAGGATTTAGATGAGAAAATTATCATCACAAGGTTTTTCGGTCATCGAAGCGCTCATTATCGTTATCGTAATAGGCGCACTTAGTGTTCTGGTGTATAGGATTGTGGGTAGTAAAAAACAAACAGAAACAACTTCGAAATCTGCCACTTCGGTTCAAGACGGCGAAAATGCACAGGCTGCCGAGGCGGTAGATGTGACGTGGCAGTGGAATGGCCAAAGATGGGATCCCAGCTCAACACCTCCAGCATGTCCTAGCCCAGTGAAGTTTACTGTAGCTCCTTCCGACCTCTCTCTGGCTACGAGTGTGCTCTATCCTGGTCAGACTCGTGGCAACTATAAGCCACATGGTGGGATAGGGTTCTCTGAGGCTACAAATAATATCGAAGTAAAGGCCATTATGGATGGTGATGTGACGAGCGGGTCGCGGTATATAGAAGCAGGTGAGACACAGTATTTATTCTGGATAGAGAATGACTGTGGTATCGCATATCGATTCGATCATTTGCTAACCCTGTCACCAACTATGCAAGCTATCGCAGATACGATGCCCGCAGCAAAACTTGATGACTCACGCACTACTAACTTCGATAAGCCGGTGCGATTGAAGGCGGGTGACACAATAGCTACTGCAGTAGGCTTCCCTAAGACAAAGAATGTCGCCTATGATCTCGGGGTTTATGATCTGCGCAAACCGAATGCATCAGCAACGCCTGCATATATAGCAGCTCATCAGTCAGAGGTGTCTCAGGCCGCATATGCGTTGTGTTGGTTTGATATGTTCTCGGATTCTGATTCAGCGCGTCTGTTGAGTCTGCCGTCGAGAGATCAGAAAAATGGCAAAACTAGTGATTATTGTAAATAAAGGGGTGATATGAAAAAAATAAACAATAAAGGATTTTCAGTAATAGAGGCGTTGATTATTATGGTGGTCGTCGGAGCGATAGTGGCAGTTGGCTACAGAATAGTGTCGAGCAAAACCAAGGATAAGGATGGTCCGAGGGATGGAGGTAGTGGGCAAGCAGCCGACTTGCTAAAGGACTGTGAGGGCAATGGGCCTGTTACCTTAACTCATGCACCGATGGATATGTCTGACGTAAGTTCTGTGCTTCCAATCGGTACGCTTGCAGGAGCGCACGTAACACCAATTGACCACTTGTACTTTTATCCTAAAGACATGAAGAATCGTGATGCGGCGCCTGTTTATGCGATGGGCGATGGATTTATTGTTAGCATGCAGGAGCGTACGCAGAATGTTGATAAAGGAACATCTCAGCAAGGAGAGTACCGTATCGAGATTCAGCATAATTGCGATATAGTTAGCTATTTCGACCTCATGACAAGTCTAGAAAAAGACATAAAAGACAAGATTGGAAGCGGTGGAGGCAGCTTGCATATACCTGTAAAATCAGGTCAAGTTCTCGGCAGAGTTGGTGCACAGTCGCTCGATACAGCGGTATACAACTATGGCATGACGCTAAGTGGATTTGTGAATCCTGACTCCTACAAAGCTGAGCCGTGGAAGCTTCACACAGATGATTTCTTCAAGTATTTCAAAGATCCTATAAAAAGCGAGATGTTAGCAAAGAATCCACGAACCGCTGAGCCTCGCGGTGGCAAAATTGATTATGATATCGACGGTAAATTGGTAGGAAATTGGTTTGAGAAGGGTACTAACGGATATGCCGGTGCGGGCGGATCAGAGAATAGGGTTGCCAGCAGTGACGGTCGAGGTTATTGGAGTGGTCATTTCTCCATAGCTCCCGACGCAATTGATCCACAAAGGATAAATGTTTCATTTGGAGACTACCAAGGCAAGGCTACGCAATTCTCAGCAAAGAGAGGTTCGCAAGACCCTGCGAATGTAAGCAAAGATTCTGGTATGGTTCGTTATGAACTCGTTCCTTATATAGTCCCGTCTCCTAGTCCAACAGGAGGAAAACCACAAGAGAGCCAGCAGGTAATGGGGACTGTACTTCTGCAGCTCACAGATACTCGTGCACTGAAAATGGAGGCTTTTCCTGGCAAATCCGCAACGCAGGTTACAGACTTTACATCCGCAGCTAAAACATTTGAAAGATAAAGGAGACAGGTATGTTCGCACCAAGCATTAAGTTGATTCAACCACCTCTTCCCCTGCAGTTTGTATAGAGGGAGTATCATAGAAGTATTAGGTATAAGGAGGTTTATATGAAGAAAACCATTCCGATTATTATTGCACTAATCATAGTAGTCGCGGGTGCGGCAGTGTTTCTCATGGCAAGAAATAACGACGATACTCCTACACAAACAACATCACAGGGTGAAAGTACAAATTCATTTAACGCAGTGAGTACATCAGGTGTCTCTTTTGTGGCGACGATCACTACAACCACAACAGACGGTAAAACTGTGACTGGTGTCATGGAGTCTGATAGCAAAAACGGTGCCGTAAAATACACTGCAAGCACAGCTGGCGCCACGACGACTATGATATACACCAAAGATGCATTCTATATGTGCCAAACTGCAGATAACTGCATAAAGTCATCAGCAGCCAACGCTAGCTTT
Source organism: uncultured Candidatus Saccharibacteria bacterium (assembly GCA_964576475.1). GTDB lineage: Bacteria > Patescibacteriota > Saccharimonadia > Saccharimonadales > CAZNVG01 > CAZNVG01. The sequence continues at coordinate 14,788 of CAZNVG010000010.1, forward strand.
AATCCTTCTGCCTACGAATACAGTGACGATGAACTAGCTCAGTTTAAATCATCTTCGACAAAGGTTGGCACCGAAAGTTGCCCGTCGGGTACTTGCGATGTCTGGAATGTGAGTAGTGAAGGCTATCAGTCTAAAATCTACTTAGATCAGAAGACAAAGCGTGTAAGCCAAGTGGTTGGCGGAACAGATCAGGCAACCTCAACGATTGTGTACGACTACAAAGATGTGACCGTTACTATACCGCAAAACGCACAGGAAGCACCGAGCTTTGGTGCGCCAAGCAACTAGCCGTGATGCCCGCTCAATAGCTTGATCGCTTCGATTAATCCCCATCCAGCCAGACCGACAAAAGCCAGAGAACCTACAAGAGAAATGATAGGATTTTTGACGGCGCGAATGGTGTGCTTGGGGCTTAGGAATAACAAGCTGCAAAGAATGGCGTGCCCGACGATAACTCCGATGGCGAATCCGAAAACATTGACGATATTAAAGAGCGGGACGTAGCCGGCGAAATCGTCGAGTCCGAGAATAAAAGGTATCTTCAGGCTCATCACAAAAAGTCCTGCGAGTCCTAGTTTTTTGGCAGTGTCGAGTTTTAGGTCTGGCACGATGCGCCCAAGGACGGGTCGGAGTACTTTGTTGATAGGGAGCAGGACAAACTCTACGCCATGCTTTGCACCCAGTACCCATTTGGGAATATTTCCACTGTCTCGATCTTTACGATTTATGTGCTCAAGGCTTGTTTCGGCTAGTTTAAGTAATACGAGACTAGCAAGAATGATCATGATAGCCAAAAGCCAGTTTACCTCTTTAAAGAAGTACCATAGCGCCAATATTGCAATCGTACCCCCGGCGTTACCAATAGCGGTACCGGCAATGATCATGCGTGAATGCGCCTTGCCCTGGTAGGTTTTCATCAATATACCAATGAGAATTGCAAAATCAACTGCGGTCTTTAGGTATATGGTCAGTCCAACTACAACATCTTTCAAGTGTATGCCCGCGTAGAGTTTTTCCCCGGGAATCCTATTGAGTCCGTGAACCTCTAGATATATAAGTCCGCAGAGTACGGCAGCTAGTCCGATATTAAAGATGTGTGCTTGGAGTGATTGTATTCGTTTCATCTGCCTACGCTACCATATAGATCGTGCTCAACACTAGTGTGATGTCATTGAATACGTTACAATTTAAACTTAAGCGTAACTGCAGAAAACTATGGAAGAACCCAATAACCCTACTGGCGGAACAGATAAGTCTGCAAAGTCTACAGAACCTACAGATGCAGACCCTTATGTCGATAGGGCGGTCGAAGACATTTTGCATCACGAATCTGATGAACTATTGTCTGCGAAGGACGAAGAAGTTGCTCATGCCTTTGTGCCGCAGGTATCAAGATGGCAACGAATGCGCAGTTGGGTATCGGATGCATGGTCGATACCAAAATACCGTTACTCGTTCATTGCGGGTGTTTCGCTAACGCTCGTACTTTTACTTGCCGTACCACCAACTCGCTACTTCATATTTAATACGCTTGGTGCTCGCGCGAGCGTGAGTGTTTCTGTGACCGACGATAAGACTACACAGCCAATCAAAAATGCAACAGTTGAGGTTGCGGGTAAGAGTGCAAAAACAAATGAGCAAGGGATTGCTACTATCGATAAAGCAAAGCTAGGCCCGACGACGTTACAGATTAAGAAAACTGCCTACACTTCGGTATCGCAGCGCGTAACTTTGGGGCTTGGCAAAAATGATATTGGATCTCGATCGCTCGCTTCAGTTGGTTCACGAATTAAATTTCGGGTCGTTGATTGGTTGTCGAAGCAGCCACTCAAAGGCGCCGAGGCAAATATCGGAGAGAGCAACGCGCTCGCAAATGAAGAGGGTGTGATTGAATTACCCGTGGAGCCAACGAATGAAAATGAGCTTGAAGCTACTTTGGCGGCAGACCATTACATAAGTAAGCAGAAAACTGTGAGCCTGGAAGCTAATGACCTAACGGAAGTCGCACTTGTTATCGATTACCCTAACTATTTTGTATCTAATAGAACGGGCAAATATGATCTGTATCGTGTTAATACAGATGGAACTGATGAAAAGATAATTTTCGCAGGAACCGGAAAAGAAGTGCCTCGCGAAATTGAGCTTTCACTCAATAATGACCGTTCTTTCGTTGCTTATATTTCGCGGCGAGATAACGAAAAGAACGCCGACGGTTACTTGTTTGAAAGTTTGACTTTGATAGATTCCAAAACTGATGTTGCGCGCAAAATAGCAAGCTCTGAGGATATCTATGTTGTGGGCTGGGACGCTACGCACCTTATATATGTAAAGATCGCGGCTGGAACGAGCGCGGCTAACCCATCTCGACAGAGGCTTATAAGTTATGACCTCGTTAATAACAAAGAACAAGAGTTGGCTTCGAGTAATTACTTTATCAACGCACAGATGGCAAAAGGCTACGTTTTCTACACACCAAGCGATATTTATAAGAACGCAAAAAGAGGAATCTATCGTGTTCGTCCTGATGGCAGTGACAAGTTGAGTGTTTTTGATCAAGACACCTGGGCGGTTTATCGTTCTGATTACGATCAGTTCACGTTTCAGACTCCCGACAAGTGGTACAAATCTACTATCAATAAAACCGGTGTCGAGAAGCTAGATACCGCACCAAGTAATCCTAGAAATATGACGTTTGTAGAGAATAACGATTTTAGTAAGGCTATATGGCTCGAAGAGCGAGATGGAAAGGGAACGCTATTGCTACGAGATACTGCCAACAGGAAAGACGCAATATTGCGTTCACAAAGTGGACTGAGCCAGATAGTGGGTTGGGCTGGCGGTGAGCATGTAATTTACAGAGTGGTTACCCCATCAGAAACAGCCGACTATATACTAAACATAAATGGCGGTGATCCTGCGAAAATCAAGGATGTTTTCAACGCTGCTAGCACAAGACAGGGGTACTAGACGAAACCGCCGCTTAAAAGGCTATTGTTTAGGGACCAAGCTGCATGGTATGCTTCGAGTGAAATCTTGTTGAGGCGAAAGTTTAAATAAAAATGTCTAAAGAACACCATCGTCCCGTTGGTAAGCGGGCCCTAGTCGGCGCAATCCTTGATCGTCATATCGATCCACAGATTTCGCTTTTGTCTTCACCACAAGTAGCGCTTGCAGGTGAAGGTAGTGGCGAGGTGCCGCTTTTTCTAGCAAGCACGACTGCAAGTATGCCAATCGAACAGCCGGTTATCCCTAGTGACTCGGTAGAAAAAACTCCTAAATCAAACAAGAAACAAGACACGCAGCACAAATCCGCACTAAACCAGCAGTCCAAACTAGCACTATTCGTCGCTTTGGCGATGCTTTTGATAGCAGTACCGTTAACTGCGGCATTTTCATTCTATAGTCAACGAGCTTTACCGGGGCTTAGCATTGCGGGCACTAGTGTTTCTAGTAAGAATCGTCAAGAAGTAACTGAGCTAGTAAATGCCAATATTTCCAAAGTCTCATTAACTGTAGTGTCGGGTGACAAAACATGGACACCGAGCCTCAAGGACGTGGGTATGAGCGTTGATGTTGAATCGACCGTAGATGCCGCAATGACGGCTGGACGTGATGAAGGCCCACTACGTCGTCTTGCATGGTGGCGGAAGAATGATGTACCGATTCAAGTTTCAATAGATGACTCAACTGTAGTCGCCTACGAGCAATCAATTGTTCAAGAAACCAGCACACAACCCGTGAATGCAACGATAGCGTACAAAGACGGCGCCTATGTGGTGACCCCGTCGGCACTTGGTGAGAGTACAGGGATACAGAGCTCACTCGATAAATTGAAATCAGGGCTCGACAATTTCGGTCCCATTACGCTGACAGTTGCCAAGCAGAGCGTTGAGCCAAAGGTTACAGAAAGCGATCTGAAGGACGCCGTAGGTGCGGCCAACACGCTCTTGAGCGTGCCTGTTACGTTGAGTTATCAGGGGAAAACCTATCAGCCATCGAAAGATCAGATTAGTGGCTGGATAGTTACGAATTCAGATCCCGAAAAACTTCCGTATTCAGTCGGACTCGATAATGCCAAAGTTGCCGGTTATGTTGAGTCAATCGCAAAGACACTAACTATAGCCTCAGTCGATAAGCTTGTGACAAAAAATCAAGATCAAGGTGGTCAGGAGCAAGTACTTCGCGAAGGAAAAAATGGTCGTCAAGTAAAGGATAAGCAGTCAGTAACTAATGCGCTCATTGGCGCTCTCAATAATAGACAACCGTTTGTTCGCGAACTCGAGACCGAAGAAATCGCTTTTAAAGTCGAAAGCAGCAACTCGTATGATCGATATATCGATGTTGATATCTCGGCCATGAAATTAATTGCCTACGAGAAAGGTGTTGAGATTAAATCGTTTGCCATTTCTACAGGGGATGCTTACCATAAAACCCCTCCCGGTGAGTATACGATCTACAGAAAGACACGATCGCAAACTATGTACGGCGGTTCAAAGACAGCGGGTGATTATTTCTATCTTCCGAATGTCGAGTACATAAGTTGGTTCTATGGAGAGTATTCAATCCATGGTGCGTACTGGCACAACCTGTTTGGCGTCAGGAATACTTCACATGGTTGCGTCAATATGCGCAACGCAGATGCGGGCTGGGTGTATGAATGGGCTCCTGTCGGAACCAAAGTTGTTATCCACGCGTGAGAAGAGTTAAAACAAAAAAGGAGTTAGTATGAGTGAAGATCTAGCAGTGCTAAGTCAGGAAGAAGCAGAAACGAAACTCGGTGGTCTAAACGTTGAATGGGGACTAATTGGTGGCTATCAGCTTGATCGAGTTTACGACTTCCCCGACTTTAAAACTGCTCTTGAGTTTGTAAATGAAGTGGGTGATCTTGCCGAGGAACACAATCATCATCCTGACATCGAACTTGGATGGGGTAAGGTCGTCATACACTTAACATCGCATTCTGCTGGCGGGTTGACCGAGGCCGACTTTGATCTCGCGCGTACTATTGACGCCATGGAGGCATAACACAGATGGCTGCTAGGAAAAAACAAACTAAAAAACCACGGAAGGGTGCTTGGTTTGTTCGTGTTCGTGGATCGTATTTGCCTGTGAGCTGGCAAGGATGGCTGTTGTATGTACCGTTTACCTACCTTATTATTTCTGGTCTGTTTCCGTTTTATATGATCTTAGTTGCAGCAGATTTAAGTGATGAGTCGCTTCGAGGATCGCTGCTAATGGGACTATTGTTGGTGTTTATACTTTCTGTGCCGTATTTCGTAGCGCTTGTCGTGCTAATGACATGGATCGCTCGTCGCAAAAGCTAATGCAGCTCTATGAGCCAAACATTTCCGTCAGCGATCATTGTTGTACCAACACGATTTTTTAGTCGATACGGCTTTGTGGTGTTTAGCGTTTTCTTGCTCTGCACGTGTCCGGTTTTTTTGAGCTCTTTGTAGATAAAATTGCGTTCGGCATTTGTGTCAGCGTGAATTGCATGCGTAAACTGAGCGTTATGTCGGATAAACGCAACACCGATGTCTTCTGTGGCAGCACCTACCCACATATTGCGGCCGGGCTGTATGGTCCCATAGTGTTGTAGCCAGAATCTGACATGGTCAACAAACCTATCGCCCTCTGGCTGTATGACTTGCCAGAATCTGACATGGTGTCGTCGTCTCGGGTTGTCGCCCACAGGTTTCTGGAGCCCGATGTCTTGTGCTCTTCCAAATAAATAGAGTGAGCTAAATGGTGCGTTTTGGTAGGTCTGTGCGAACACTATTGAGAGCGCCATGCGAATGATATTTCGTACGGTGAGCGGATCTGCCTCATACCAACCAGCTTTTTTGAATGCCCCGACTAGCTGTCGCCGAGAGCCGATAATGGCAAGGTTGACTGGATCGCACGCAAAGCCATCTGGCGTCACAGTATGTAGAGGTATGTGATCAGTGCGCCAGAACAGACGTATCACACGGAAAAAGAAAGGGATGCATACATACGCCATGACGACGTAGGTTAGCGCAAGAGCAAGTAGTAGTGGTGTACGGTGTTGGAAGTAAGGAAATACCGTTTTATATGCAACTCCTATCATGGCTATTCCGAAGAGGAATACACCAAAACGTTTTAGGGTTCGAAGGACAAAACCAACAATATTCATAAGTCATGACCTATTATAATGAACAAGCCCATGAATAGCGCAGAAAACAAATTTATTAAAACAGTGTGGTCATATTACAAGAGTAATGCTCGGCAGCTTCCATGGCGCCAGTCAGAACCAGACGGAAGTTTTGATCCCTACAAGATATGGTTAAGCGAGATAATGCTTCAGCAAACACAAGTGAGCCGCGTTCAGCCAAAATATGAGATTTTTCTAAGTCGCTTTCCAGATGTAAATAGTCTCGCCGCCGCATCATTAGAAGACGTTCTCGTATTGTGGAATGGATTAGGCTACAACAGACGTGCAAAATATCTTCATCAAACAGCAAAGCTACTTTGTGAATTTCATACATTTCCAAATGACAGAAAAACCCTAACGAGTATGCCAGGCATAGGAGATAACACAGCGGGTGCGATTATGGCGTACGCTTTTAATGAACCAGTTGTGTTTATAGAGACAAATATCAGAACTGTATATATCCATCATTTCTTCCATGACGACAAAGAAGTCATGGATCAGTCGATACTGCATAAGCTAGAGCTTACGCTTGATCGTCAACGGCCACGCGAGTGGTATTGGGCGCTGATGGATTACGGGACGTTTTTGAAAGGAACGGTGGGAAACAAAAGCACGCAAAGCAAATCACACGTGAAGCAATCAAAGTTTGACGGGTCCAAGCGCCAAATTAGAGGGAAGATTTTGCGCGAAGTTATTCAGGGAGAAAAAAACCTGGTGAATCTTGAGCAAAAGATAGCCGACGATCGGTTCAGGCTAGTTATTGATGATCTCATTGCAGAACAACTGATATCACTGAAGGAGGGGTCAGTTCGACTCGGTTCGACAGAGGTTTGATGGTAAAATGAGGTTCGCGAACAGGCGCGATAACAACTATGCGAACTAAATTATCTATACTATTTATCCTAGGACTATCGGTGGGACTCTTCTGGAGCCAACTTGGCTTTGCGGTAGAGTTACCTAAGCAGGTTACGGGTACTCAGGCAGTCAAGCCATTCGATCAGAGATTAACAGAACGCAAACAAAAGTTTAGCCTGCTTATTACGAATGATAAAATTGCGCGACTTGGTGATAAATGCGACGGCGCACAGCTAAAACTTGGAGCGATTTCTACAAGATTTGCGGACCTGAAACGCCGACGTATGGTGAAATACGGGCAGATCATTGATGACCTAACACTACTGGACCAGAGACTCAGCGATCAAAAAATAGCTCATGAGGATTTTGGGAAAGAACTCGCGGTGGCGACAGCTCAGTGGGTCGATCTACAAAGTACTATGGAAGAGTATGCGGTGGCGCTTGACGATGCGAGAACTATTGACTGTGAAGCTGATCCTGCCGGTTTCTTAGTATCACTTGCGGCAGCTCGTCAATATCAAGTAACCACCCTAGAGCGAAATGATAATTTCCTTAAACAACTATCACAAGTTAAAACTAACTTAGTTAGGTTGAAGTCGGTGGTTACTGTTGATTCTGACAATACGATTGGAATGATCGAGAAAGAAAACTATGAGTATTCCGCCTCCAACTGACCACATAAAACACGACACGCCGAAAGGCTTGAGTCCTGTGGTTGCTGTCTGTGGCGCGATTGTTATAGCACTCATTCTCGTATCGTCGACATACCTCGTCTTTAATCGTTCGGCTAAGGCAGAAGAAGCAAGAGAAATATCAAAACTACATCTCCAGCAGCGCAAGGAAGAGCAAAAGAATGCAGGATCGACTAGCCTTATCGAAGATGGCAGTGTGACTCCTGAAGTCATCACAAAGCAAACAGAAAATATCGATGAAACTCTACAATCTCCTGATAGTGGTGCAGGCTCGTCGCAGGCCGATGATCTCAGCGATGGCAACCTCGGACTTAACTAAAACGATTACTTAGCTGTTAGAATAGTTCTATGCGCGTAACTAAATTTGTACACTCTTGTTTGCTCGTAGAACACGATGGAAAAACTGTTCTGATTGATCCAGGACAAATGAGCTGGGAATCAGGTCTTATCCAGCCGGGCACAATTCATCAGCTTGATGAAATCTTTATAACGCACGAGCACTTCGATCATTGTCATATTCCGTTTGTCCAATTCTTGCTGGCGCAGTTTCCTAAAGTTAAAATCACCAGCACCGAGGTGGTAAAAAAGGCGTTAACACAGGCGGGTATTTCACACGTTGAAACCGAGATGAGTCAGAATGCTCGGATTGAGTTTGTGACGCATGAGAGCATGGAGCCTTTGGCGCCACCCCCCGGACCGAATATGGTTGTAAATGCTTTTGGACTACTGACACATCCAGGGGATAGTCACCATATATCTGCCAGTGATGCTGTTCTCTGTGTGCCGCTGGCAGGACCTTGGGGCGCCACGATTGATGCGGTTCGCATGGCCGATCATCTTGGCCCGCGAATCATCTTGCCGATTCATGATTGGATGTGGTCCGATCAGTGGCGAGCTAGTATGTATGATCGCTTTGAAGCGTACTTTACCGAAAAACGACAACAATTCGTCAAACTCCAGAATGGCGTGCCTGTAGATCTGAGCGTTTAGATATTTTGATAAATAATCTATCATAAGAAGTTATGGAACAAGAGCCCGTCTTTGGCTATGAGAAAAATCTGCCCAAACCAGAACTGGGTCTTGATAAAGACGATTCATCGAAGAAAAAAGAAAAGAAGAAAAAAACCGCTGATGTTGCTGGTAGGGTTGTTGGCTCAAAGTTAGAAGCAGCAACCGATACGCCCACACCTCCAAAAGTAAAGAGGGTTGGGGAAAGCTTGCTGCGTGTCGCAGCAGAAAAAGACGATATCGTTACCGAAGAACGAGATACGGATCAGCAGGTGGAGAAAAAACGCACTGAAACAGAGCCTATGATAGCCGATGTTGACGCGCGCGACTCTGTGAATGGAGAGGTTTCGCCAGTGTCGCCTGAGTTGCAAGACCAGCTGCCAGAGCTAGATTCCGAGGGGAAGCTCGAGGATGACGACGAAGTCGTCTTGTCCGCAGCTACTTCATCATCACAGCGACCCCAGAAGGGTGCTCCAAGGAGGTCGACGACTGCATCTGCGTCAACTGGCAATACACCACCCCAGCGTCCGAATGTACCGTTGGTTACTCCAAATGTAGCGGGAAACAATGCTAACATTCCGCCCCCACCTAATCGAAATCTGCCACCCCAAAACCCAAACCTTCCACCACCACCGCCGGGTAATTTTGGCGGCAACCTTCCACCGCCGCCTCCACCGCCGTTTGCGCGCGTGGGAAATGTTCCAAACATTCCGCCCCCACCTAATCGAAATCTGCCACCCCAAAACCCAAATGTCATAACGCCTGCCGACTTACATCGCGCTGAGAAGCGTGGCGTTCGCAAGGGCGTGCTTGCTGGTGGATTGGCTGGTTGGTGGTTGACCAGAAGGAGTCGTATGAAGAAAGCAGAAAAGTTGGAGTCGACACTAACAAGAGAAATTGATAGCCGCGATGAACGAATCCGCGCTCTAGAAGCGCAGCGTTTAAGGAAGGCATCGGAAATTGCTCCTAAGACAGTAACCGAACAAAGTGAAAGGCATATTCCATCCCGCGAGGCGTCTGAACCTGTGATGAGTAGAATTCTACCGGTTGAGTCTAGGATGACTGTCGAAAAAGCGCCCGACTCAGACAAAGAGAAAACCCCTAGGTTAGAACACGCGGTAGAAAGCAGGCTGGCACGAAAGGCGATTTTGGAGTCTGCTACCAGCATCGAGCTTGATACGATTCAGAAAAAGACAAATAACACCGAACGAAAAGAATCTGTCATACAGACGCCGGAAATGGAAAAAAAATACACTGAAGATTCATTCGAAAAGCAAGACCGTACACGAGACGACGGCGTGCAGACCAGTGGCGCCCACCCAGCCGCACAAGAACAGCAGAACGTTGGTCATGCAACTTCGAATTCTTCGCAGCCCGCCAACCCTATCGCGCAGTCAGTAACTGCCGCCAGGAATCAAGCCCAAAAATCCGCTAAGCAGGCAGCGGTACGTGCAAGAATAGAGCTTGCTATCGGTCTCGGCATTGCATTACTCGTAGTTATTATCGTATTGTTTCGTGCGCTCAAGTGACATAGTTCGGGTATACTACAGATACGAACATAAGTGGGGGTAAAGGATGGAGCTGATCATAAGTTTGATGATTGCTTTAGCGCAGATCTTTGCACAGGGTCAAACGACAGCGCAAGATTATGCCCTCGCTCAGCATGAATCGGCGAAGGTGGCAGGTGTAAGCTCCCTGAATAGACCGATAGGAAATATTGTGACCGCACGGGGCGTGTTAGTCGACGGCAGCATAGCATCGAGCTATGAGTCTATGGTCGACGCAGCGAAAAAAGACGGCATCATACTCACAGGCACTGGATACCGTAGCACGGCAATCCAAATTGCCCTGCGGGAAAAGAACTGCGGTACAACTCCGTACGATATTTATGAAAAGCCAGAAAAGGACTGCAGTCCGCCAACGGCGATACCGGGAAGTAGTATGCACGAGAAAGGGCTAGCCGTTGATTTTTGGTTTGCTTCCACACGACAGACGCCAGTGTACGCGTGGCTGGCGAAGCATGCTGCCGAATTTGGATTCTTCAACCGCGACGATGAATCATGGCACTGGTCTACAAACGGTCAGTAGTTTATAAAGACTTAAGAAAAGTATCTATCGTAGCTTTGGCATCTTTGGTCGTTTCGTATACATACACTTGAGTATGCGGAGAGCCGTCGATCATAGCAGAGAGACGCTTTGTGTTATCGGCTCGAAACAGCGCAAGCACTGGAATTTTCCGTTCGTATCCGGCGTAAGCGATCTCATAACCTACACCTAGGCTAGGGTTTGAAACCTCGGCGACAATACAATCCGCTTCATCGATCCATCCTAGGTCTCGATCGTGGATGAACTCAGAAGGTTGTTTCTGTCCCTGATCGCTCAGATCCGCCAACCCCACATGTTTACAAAGTACAGTGTGTCCGAGTTCGGCTAGGTATTCGATAAGCTCGCTGTAGATTGCTTGATCATCCCTGCCGCCCCGAATTGAACCTGCGAAATATATTTTCACGCGACTAAATTTTCTCTAGCCCATCCATCTATTGGGCCTGCACCCATGACGAGCACTAATGCGCCATCTTGCGCTTCTTTTTTCAATGTATCAGCGAGCTCGCTGCCAAGTTCGCACGCAACAGCGTTATTGGTGTCGAGCTTAGTGATGAGCTGCTCAGGAGAAAGTTCGGGCAGGCTGTCGTCTTCACGCGTTAGGTAGGTAGGCGCCCAGTAGACTTTGTTTGCCTGAGCAAAGCTGTCTTTGTACTCGTCAGCGATAGCGTGCTGGCGAGTGTTTTGGTGTGGCTGATAGAGAACGATAACGCGGTCGTTCAGCTCGTTAGCTAATTGTAATGTTGCACGAATTTCTGCCGGATGATGAGCGTAGTCGCTATAGGTGTTCTCAGAAATTTTCTCAAACCGTCGTGAAGTGCCTGGGAAACTGTTCATTATCTGAATTAGCTTCGCTATTGATTCTTCGGTAACCTCCGACACTACTTGTATTGCTTGCCATGCATTCTCACGATTGTGTCTGCCCGCAAGTTTTATCGTGTCTATTTCGTTATCTCGCTCGTCGAGAATTATAAAGTTATCGAGATCGGCGCCGTTGAGTTTTGGTTCGTCGTCTTGCCAGCTATATACCCACTCACTTTGTTGCGTAAACTGCTGGAAGGCGGCTACATATTCATCTTTAGTAGGGTATGTGTCCGGGTGATCGTAGTCTACCATTGTGACAAGGCTGATGTATGGGTGGTAATGGAGGAAGTTTCTGTCATATTCGTCACATTCATACACAAAATATTCACTGCCTTTTTGGAATGCGCCCGGTGCCCCGAAGCTGATTGTAGTGCCGATGGAATAGCTAACCGGTAGTTCAAGCTGTTGAAATAGCCACACAATCATAGCTGTTGTTGTGGTTTTTCCGTGGGTTCCTGCAACGGCTATCATTTTGAGTGATTCTACTTGGACGACTTCGTTTATGAATTCATCACGCTTGCTCGTGCGAATATTGTGAGCTCTTGCGAAGTTTAGTTCAGGATGGTCGTTTGGTATTGCAGAGCTGTAAACCAGCCAATCAATGGGCTCAATAAAGTGTTCCGCTTCTAAATGCTCTGATGAAACTTGAAGCTCAACATCAATACCACGCTCAATCAACATGCTTGTAATGTCCGTTTTTTCAGCATGGGTGCCAACGACACTCATACCGGCATCTTGAGCTATCATAGCGAGTGGACCGATGCCGACCCCGCCAATTCCTGAGAAAAATACACGCATAACTGCCTCCGATAATACCATGTACACTCGCATATCAGTGGCGAATCGAAGTCAATGAGACACGTAACTTCATGAAAATACAAAAAACTTGATAAGATAAAGCATAAGCTATGAGCAGAATCAAATTACAGAAGTTCGTAAGTATGGCCACCGCAGGGATAGTAGTGGGGCTATTCATTATTTTGTTTTCTGCCACTCATTCTCAGGCAGTCGCTCAGGTCGCAATCACCAGCCCGACAAACGGGCAGGGCGTACCGGGAACTAACGTTACGATATCTGGAACCTCCAGTCCAAATGCTTCAATAGTGCTGTCCAACAATGGTATTTCGTTCGCGCAGACTATCGCAGATAGTAGTGGAAACTGGTCGATACTCGTTACGTCGCTCCCTGCCGGTAACGCTACCATCACCGCAAAAGCCATAGTAAATACAGGATTCGGTTATTTTCCAACGACAAATGAAGACCAGTCAGTCTGGAAGGTCAACCAACTGCGCCTATCTGACAATGAGCTTAATACTACAAGCGGCTATCCTTACACACTTGATTCCCCTGCACTGGGACTTATGCTGTCGCCAGTTTCAACAAAGTCATATCTTGTCTATCCTTTTGATGAAAACGACGTACCGAGAAAGTTTGATACTGCTGCACCGGCATTACCAGTTGCCGCAGATCCGTATCCGGCTGGCGGAAGGCCAGGGTTTGGAGTGTTCTCGAACGACGACACCAAGTACTACTCCCTTAATCAGCAATCTAACGAAGTAGTTATTGTAGACGTAGCTACGAATGCGGCAATCGGCGAAGTTTCCATCTCGGGCACTGAAGCCTCGACAGTTGGTACCAGGAATAATGGAGAGCTCTATATCGGGTCTATGGACAATGACCCTGATCCGAAAAATATCATCGACATAATTAGTACCGAAACAGACAATATACGAAAAACCTTTGATAGCCCGTGCGGCACGACGGGCGCGGGTCTCATTTCGTTTTCGCAAGATGCCGCCTATCCGTATTATTTTGTGCCGTGCATACAAGCAGGAAAGATATATAAGATGAAACTATCAGATGATAGTGTCGTTGCTACCTGGGACGTGGGTGGACACCCGACCGGCATGGCGGTTTCGGCTGATAACAAGAAATTATTTACCTTCACCTCTCAGTTTGCTGATGTAGATGAGTCTGACACCCTTCGGGTTTACAGCACGGATAACGGTAGTCTGCTTTCATCGATCGCCCTCAGTGGTGCGGCCATTGGCTTTCTCTCAAGTCCTGATCTCAAGTCCATCTACGTTTCAACGCCTGGGGATATAGGAACCGGAGGCGGGATTGAAAATATTGATGTCGTCAATATGCTCGACAACTCAAAAGTGTCGATTGCTACGGACGGCAGTCCGTCTCTTTTCACAGCGAGTAGCCAAGAGTCTGTAAGTACCGCCGACGTCAACGTCTCCTTTGTCCTTGGAGTCGCAACAGCCAGTGCTACTCCAGCTTCTCAACTCGCCAAAACAGGCATCTTCGTCGCCCTTGCTTCACCCGTTGGTCTCCTCCTGATAGGTGGTGCACTCTTCACCTACTATGACTACCGTCGTCACAAACAACCTCTCCTTGCCGTAGACTCAGACGCCTCCTACTCCTACTTCCACCATCTCAAAGTCGTCTCTCTCCCCCTCGCGAAATACCGACTCTCCATAGGCGTTGACCGCCAAGTAGGGGACCGGTCTGATAGGGTGCGAAGGTTTTAAATATGCATGCAAGCGTAATCGTAATAATGCTATAGTTAGCATAGTAATGAGTATTCACACATGAGAATAAATTCATCGCGAATTGCGCAGTACGTGTTTGTTGTCTTCAGCGCAGCACTGTTAGTGCTCTGTATTCTGTTCCTGCCAGCACCTCGTGCACGAGCCGCCAATATAACTATTAGCAGTCCCGCAAACGGCCAGACTTTTACGGGTAATGACTTTACGATTTCAGGCGTTGCTGACACCGACGCCACGATAGCGATTATCAGTAATGGTCGAACAATAGCCTCTACAAAATCCGACAATGCAGGAAACTGGTCAGTTAACTTAACTGGACTGCCAGATGGTGACAATACCATTACGGCACGATCAATAAAAAACACGGGTTTCGGCTATTACATAAGTCCGAGTAATAACAACGCGAACGCAACGATTAATCAATTTCGATTCTCAGATAACGTTATCAATCCAAACTCCCCGTACCCAATAACAGATGACAACTTACAGTTTGTTGCTATTCCTTCACCGGTTTCAGAAGTTATGTATATAACGGGAGGCTCACCAGTCCCCGCAAAGTTTGATGCAGCAAATCCTGCGACACCAGTTCCAGTAACGGGCAATTATCCACTCGACCAAGACAGCTCACGAAATGTTGTTGCATTCTCAGAAGACGGCACAAAACTGTATTCGCCAAATCTAAATACATCCAAAGTCTCGGTGATCGATGTTGCTACAAACGCTTGGGTTGAGGATATTGATGTCGGTGTGAACGTTATCGCAGCCATGAGAGGGGCTAATGGACTCATTTATGTGGGTACTGCCTCGGCGGAAGCATTGAAAGTGATCGACCCGGCAACTGACTCAGTTGTCAAAACCGTCTCCGCGCCATGTGCTCAGGATAACGACCCTGTGCCTACCATCATGCCGTCTGCCGATCCGGCATATCCATACTATTTTGCCAGTTGTGTACTGAGCAAAAAACTGCATAAATACACCGTTGCTAACGATGAGTTGGTGGCGTCTTATGACGTCGAGCTTGGTGCCAGCACAGGTGCGTTTAACATCGACCACACATTGTTATACCTGAACAAGTCGGCTGCTTTTGACAACAGTTCCGATAGCTCAAAGATAGAGGTAATAGATCCGTCAACTGGTCAGCATATTAAGACATTGACTACAACGCATGGCGTTCTGGCATTCTTCCAAAGTCCAGACTTCCGTCATTTATACGCTGCAACTCCAGGCCCAGGTTTTGATCAAACGGGCTATGACATCATCGATACATTTAATGATGAGATTGAGCATATAGCAACTAGTTCCCCTGTATTTGCAATTACATCAAGCACAACTGCCGCCACACTCTCTAACGTCAACGTCGCCGTCGTCCTCGGTGTTAAGTCGGCCACAGCCACCACCGCGGGCACGCTTGCCAAGACAGGTGTCTTTGTCGCGTTAGCGACACCAGTTGGCCTGTTCTTGGTCGCCGCCACCCTCTACACCTACCTAGACTACCGTAAACACAAAACACCACTCACAGAAGCAAGTAGTGATGTCAACTACTCCTACTTCCACCATCTCAAAGTCGTCTCTCTTCCTCTTGCGAAGTACCGACTCTCCATTGGTGTTGACCGCCAAGTAGGCGATCGGTCCGATAGGGTGCGAAGGTTTTAGGTGTTGCAAGTGCCAAATCGCACCGCTAGGATAACGAAAATCGCACTTGCTACGGCATTGCTCATCGGTATATTTGGTAGTGTTTTTACTTCAAGGACTTATGCGGAAGGAGTAGCAATCACCTCTCCAGCGAATGGGCAGGAATTCAGCAGCAATAATTTGACTGTTACTGGCACTTCAGATCCCAACGCAACCGTGCTGATCATTAACAATCGCCTCACGATTGCCAAAACAAAAGCTGATGGAAATGGTCAGTGGAGCGCACAGCTTACCGGGCTCCCGAACGGATCGAATACCATTACAGCGCGCTCAATTACAAATACAGGATTTGCCTACTATGGGAGTAGCGATGACCAAGGTCAGACTATTAAAATTAATCAGTTCAAATTCAGCGACAGGTCCATAAACGCTAGTCCATATCCGATCGCAGCCACAACTGCACAGTTCTTTTTCTCGGCCTCACCTGTCGATAATATTCTGTACCATGTGGGTAACTTTTTTACGCCAAACGTACCGCCTGCGAAGTTTGATGCCGACAACCCAGCTGCACCACAGGCTGTCGCTGGTTATCCAGACACCACATATGTAGGATTAGGAGCGTTTTCTCCAGACGGTACTAAGTACTTTTCGCCCAATCCAAGTATCGGAACAATCTCGGTGGTTGATGTTGCGTCCAATACCATTGCCGACACGCTAAATATCGGTACAGCTTTCAGTGTGTGGCTTTCTCCTTCTGGTAAGATTTTTGCAACGCATGAAACGAATGATGTGAACATGGTCTCGCGCATTAATCCTGAGACCAACGCGGTCGAACTGACGACTGACATAAATGAGCATTGCGTAAATGGAGTAGACAGTGGTGCGGTGATGGTGTTTTCTCAGGACGAGGCCTTCCCGTACTACTACATCCCGTGCAATAAAAACAACGCCACTGATACAGATATGCAGAAATACCGAATAGATACCAATGAGTTTGTGTCTTCCACCATCGTTAACAAGAAAGTTACTAGCGCAGTCATGTCTCTTGATAATAAGTTTATTTACACCTCAAGCTCATGCATCATAAACGGAAACACCGACTCACAGAACGTACATGTTTTTAATGTCGCAACCGGTAATCTCGATAAAACTATTTCACTGACTGCAGGGGCACTCGGTATTTTTCAGAGCCCTGACGGCCAGTATCTGTATATTGCAACACCAGGGGTTACATTTGCAGAAACGGGCTTTGATATTCTCAATACCGACACAGACACAATTGAGCATATCGATACAGGAGCAAATGTGATACCTGCAATTACTGCAAGTTTTCGGTCGGCTACTACCGCCGACGTCAACGTCTCCTTTGTCCTTGGAGTCGCAACAGCCAGTGCTACTCCAGCTTCTCAACTCGCCAAAACAGGTGTCTTTGTCGCGTTAGCGACACCAGTTGGCCTGTTCTTGGTCGCCGCCACCCTCTACACCTACCTAGACTACCGTAAACACAAAACACCACTCACAGAAG